>NZ_QTMZ01000081.1:0-12338 GCF_003602935.1 Bacteroides sp. AM54-2NS | reverse complement strand
GTATATGAGCATACACGGTGCTGTCATCCAGATGAAATTTCTTGGAAATCTCACCTATTGTATAGCAATCCTCTGGTTCCATGCGGTACATGGTAACTGGTTTCCTTGGCTTGGTGTCAAGCGGAGACTGTCTTAACGGAAACAGATTCATTAGTTCTCCTTTGCATACAAGTCGTATTCCTTTCTCTGGCTCAATGAAGGAAATCTTTTTCATGTAGATGAGCCTATAAATGGTTGAGCGGCTTGCACCAAACATAGCATACGCTTCCGTTATGCTGATATACTCTTTAGACTTGGGCATATTGCTTACAATCTTGTCCAGTTCAAGTTGGCGTTTTTCTTCATCATGCTTACGCTTCCACGCCACTTTGGAGCATTTGGGTGAACAATACCAGGACTCCAAAGTCCTTGCGAAGAACTCTTCTCCGCACACAGGACATTTCCGTACTATCTTATACTTTGCTACTGCCATAATTCATTCATTTTGTAGTTCTTAATATCTATTCTTCTCATCATATCTACTTTTTCTTACAGGTACAAATAAGGTACAGATGTTTATAATAATAACGCAAAGATAGCAATATTATTGTGTACGGCCAAAAACAAGAAAAGCGTGTAACTCATTGAGCTACACGCTTTCCATTTGATATTGTATTCTTATTTCTCTATGTGCTTATTTCACTTCCTCTGAATTTGGCTCCCGGATAAAGTACGGTTCCCCACAACCGGGCATCTTTATTGGCAAAGGCATCTTCCGGCCGACTGTACATGATGTAATTTCCGGATTCATCCTTAACTTTGATTGTGCCGTCGCGGTTGTCCTTGTATTCAAATGCTTCTACCAGATTTAATACTGCGCCGGAATAACAACGTTCCTGATCTTCTGCTAGAGAAGCGGGAATATTCTTTTGTGTGAATCCATGGGTGGCTCCTGGATATGCATAATCTTTGGCCCAGATCACTTCATGATTATTCTCTTTGACACAGACTGCATTATAAAAATTCTGTCCCAGATCATTACGAATCGTTATGTCCAGGTTATAATAGGCAGAAGCTTGAGTTATCACTTCTTTGGCTGCTTCCAATGCTGTTTCGTAATATGGGGTAGCCATTTCCGCCGGAATACCGACTTCATTTCCTTCTGTGCGTATAGGAGCAACCATCTTATTATTGTAGTTGGCCAATGATCCTGCATAAACGGCAGCACGTGCCTTTAACATCAGGGCAGCCCAACGTGTGGCACGGGCGGCATTGGTGGTGGGCTTTGTAGGCAGGTAATCTGCGATAGTGGCACATTCATTGATGATATAATCGTAGACTTCTGATTCTTTGGAACGGGGAACAGCCAAACCTGAAACATCCATCCCTGCCTCATATTCGTATACGTTATCATTCACAATAGGTACACCGCCTAAACCTCTGCACATACTAAAATATGCCCAGGCGCGTAAGAAGCGAATTTCGCCTTCATATCGCAATTTCTCTGTAGATTCAAGTACGGTTGTAGCTCTTAATCCCGCCAGGAACTGATTTAAATTACGAATATATTTATATGGATAAACTCGCCATTGATTGTCACTGTATTCCTGCATGTTATCACGGCCACCATCAGTCACGCAACCGTCGTCCACTTTAGTAAAGCTGGCGGGAGTGGCAAAACTTTGTCCCCAATTCTCTGTATCTCCATAAAAACCGGCCAATACGGAGTTTATCATTTTAGCATCGCTGAAGATCTGGTCATTTGTCAATATCTGATCGGGATCACGATCTAAAAAATCAGAACAAGATCCTAATATCAAAGTTAAACCCAATAACAGGTATCCTTTTATATATTTCATTGCTTTTAGAATTTAAGTGTTAAACCCAGATTGATAATTCGCATACTCGGGTAAGCTGTTCCGTTACCGGCTGAAACTTCCGGATCGATAGGTACATTGGTGAGTGTAAACAGGTTCTGTCCGGCAAGATATAACCTTAGACTGTTAATTCTGCATTTTTGCAGCCACTCTTTGGGGAAGGTGTAACCAAATTCCAGATTACGCAGTTTTAAATAACGGACATTGTACTTCCAGAAAGAGCTATCCCAATAATTACTATGGTTATTGGCATTGTTTCCGATTAATAATGTCGGGTATTTGCCAGGAATCATTTCACTGTTTGCATCAAAGATATCAGATAGTCTCCATGTATCTTCCATGTAGTAAGCCGGGTTGTTTCCATTATTGTTAAATGGAATCTTTTGGATTAATGACGGATTCCAGGTAGACATTCCCGCACCGGAGAAATCCAATGCTAAATCGAAGCCTTTCCATGCGAATGCAAGGTTAAAACCGAAGTTCAGAACGGGTGTGGAGTCTTCTTTGTATCCGATGGGGCGTTTGTCCATATCGTTGATTATGCCATCCCCATTTTGGTCGACGTACTTGATATCACCCGGGCGTAATGTCGTATTTCCTTTCTGGTCATTGTCAATCGGCCACGACGCAATCTCTTCCCAACTTTGGAACTGGCCATCTGCCTCGTATGCCCAGTTGACATTCCCGAAACGGTGCCATGTAGAATTACGATATTCATCCCATGAATTACTGAACTTAGGATTATACTGCTCCCAGTTGTAGAAACGGGAATAGGTGAAATTGGCACTGATAGAATAGTGAAAGTCATTGACCTTATCACTCCAACGTGCAAGCAAATCATATCCGGTATGAACATTGGAATTGAGATTTTCCTTGGGACGCTCAAAGCCCACTTCTTCCGGAAGTAATACGTCGTCACGGGAAGCCGGAATACCGGTTTTGATACGTCTGAAGAAATCTACGCTTCCTGATAAACGGTTATTCAGGAAAGCAACGTCGAGACCAATGTCCAGAATTTTAGCCTTTGCCCATGAGAGCGTGGTAACAGGCAGGTTTCGCGGGGTAGTACCAATGATATAGGAACCGTCGATTACTCCTCCTCCCTGTTTGTAATCGTAACCTGTCATGTAGTCGAAAGCACTGTAGCCGTCAACGTTGTCATCTCCTACCAATCCATAAGATCCCCGTATCTTTAAATCGCTGAAAATAGAAGCTATTTTTGATTCCTTCCAGAAGTTTTCTTCTGATATTCTCCAGCCTAATGAGGCGGAAGGGAAGAACCCCCAGCGATGATTGGGCGGGAATTTCCATGAACCGTCATAGCGTGCAGAGAAGTCTATCAGATATTTGTTGGCGTAGTTGTAGTTGAAACGTCCCAGCCAGCCTAAACGTGCTTCCGTATTGTTGCCAGTATCTTCGTATTTGTCAATCGTATCATAATAGATCAGATGCAATGAGTTGGAAGCCGGGATGGCATGGAGCCAAGACTTTGGAGTGTCTCTTTTTATTGCTTCGAAACCAATTACCGCATTGATGGAATGTGCTCCGAATGCTTTTTCATAAGCCAGTTGAATGTTTGAAGTCAACTCTTCCACATAAGCATTCGTCCTTTCCCTCCAGGCACTGGCACGCCCACCTACATCTACATATTCGTCCGTTGCTTCGTCATATCTATAGACACGATAGGTATATTCTTGATTGTTAAGTAATTCGCTTGCAAAATAATATCCGGACAAAGCTTTGGCTTTAAGTCCTTTGATAATTTCATACTCTGCGTTCAGGTTTAATTGGGCCATTCGCCAAGTGTCTTCAAAGGTTCCGCTTTTCTCAAAATTCAATAATCCGAAGTTTAAGCCATTGTCAGAGCCTACTGATGCCGGATAGTTAGGATTGTCATTGGCAAACGGACGGACAGTCGGTAGATTGCGGTAGGTAGCTGCTGTCGGGTTTGAATAGTCGTCAGTTCCCGGTACACCCGGATTTTTCAGCTGTTTGATACGTCCGTTCATGTTCATGCCGATTTTGAATTTATCAGTGACCTGTGCTTCGACATTCATTTGTACGTTGTATCGTTTCATACCGCCATAATTGCGAATGGCAGATTCCTGATTCATGTGTCCGACACTGAAATAATAATTGATCTTGTCCGAACCTCCGGAAACATTGGCATTGACATAATATTGCGGAGAAGTCACCCAGATGTAATCATACCAGTTAAATGGCACATAGCCTTTTTCTGTACCTTGACGCCATTTCTCCAGATCTTCTTTACTATATAAACGGGACGTTTTTCCCTGAATTGTTTCAGACTGTATGTAATTCTCTACATACGTTACGGCGTCTGCCGGTTCCGGTAAGCGTGATACATGTTGCCAGCCATAATAAGTATTTAACGTCACAGTGCTCTTGGTGTTTTTCTTTCCTTTCTTGGTTGTTACAACAATGACCCCGTTTGCAGCCCGTACACCATAAATGGAAGCAGAGGCATCTTTCAAAATAGAAATGGATTCGATGTCATTAAAATCAATGTTGTTGAACTGACCTTCATCGGACTGCACGCCGTCAATCACAAATAAAGGTGTTCCCATATTACGGATTTGCAGGGTAGTGGCATTTCCCGGGCGACTGTCTGCAGATCTGTAGTTCAATCCGGCTACCTTTCCGACCAGTGCTCCGGAAGTGTTTACCGCTGAAGATCTGCTTATATCATCAGCTCCTACGGAGGTAATAGCTCCTGTCAGGGTAGCCTTCTTTTGAGCAAGGCCAAAGCCAGTCACTACGACTTCATTTAATAATTTAGTGTTTTCTGCCATTATGATTTTGACATTTGTCTTTCCGGAAACTACGGCCAGTTCCTTAGTCTCATATCCGATATAAGATACTTGCAGTTGTGATTGTACCGGAACTTTTTCTAAGGAGAAGTTACCGTCAATATCAGTGATGACCCCATTGGTAGTTCCTTTCACTAACACGTTTGCACCAATTATAGGATTGTCCGCAGTGTCTACTACACGTCCTGTTATGCTCTGTAATTTTGTCTGTTGTGAAGGCAGGTCGTCAGATAATACAATCTGGAAATTAGGCTTAATCAGATAACTGAATGGAGCCTGCGAAGAAAGGTCCTTTAAAACCTTTTCTATACTGCTATTCTGTGCTTCGAGAGAGACTGGCTTATTGAGATTAGCCAACTCTTCATTATAGAAGAAACGATATTCACTTACTTTTTCTATCTGTTTTATCACCTTCTTCAGAGGTTTGTCTTTCATGGTGAGAGTGATCTGCCCCATGACACTTAGACTACTTGATAAAAATATAATAATATATAATATTCGAGAAAAGAGATGCTTGATGTTACTCATTTTATAGGAAATTAATCATTAAACAATAAAAAAGATGTAACTTTACAAGCTGAAAATCGGGTGTATATACCCTCTGACACTGCCTTCCGCCAGTTGTCAGTATCAGAGTGAGTTTCCAAGGTCCGATTTAAGCTTAAAGGAGATAGTCCTGACCTTGTCAGGCTATCTTTTTTTATGTTCTACCGGAGCTATTTCATACGCATTGAATTTTAAAGGTTAATAATTGGGAATATATTGGGTTACCTATTGCCTAGTATTATGGTATCTCCACGAGTTTCATAAGTGATGGGAGAGGTTAGGCTAATCAGTTCGATTACATTATCCAGGCTATTGTTGCAGATCACTCCCGAGAAGCGATATTGCTTGATACGTTCGGATTTAAATGCTATTTGCACATTATACATCCTGTTAAGCAGTACGGCAATTTCTTCCAGTGTTTCTCCATTAAATACAAGATCGTTATTTCGCCACATTTTGGCATACGATGAATTGTCTAGTTTATGTATTGCCAGCTTGCCTGATCTTCGTTCGAATGTGGCATTTTCGTCAGGAGAAAGAATAACGTTATCTCTATCGGAAGAAACACGGACCGAACCGGAAAAAAGTGTTGCGATGATTTGAGAGTCTTCCCGGTAGGCTTTTACATTAAAAGTAGTTCCCAAAGCTTCTACATTCATTCCTGCCGTTTCTACAATAAATGGTTTCTCCTTATCCTTAGCTACTTCGAAATATGCTTCGCCTGTCAATGACACCACTCGTTGAGTGGCTCCATAATTCGCATTGTAATGCAGTTGGGTATATGAATTTAGCCAAACGACTGTACCGTCCGGTAAGGTAATATTTGCCCGTTGTCCTTTTCCTGTTTGGACAAGATAGCTCTTATCCGTTGCTGTGGGTTCTGTTTGAGAAACTGTATATAAATGACCTCCTATTCCTGCTATTATGATTAAAAGAATGACTGCTGCATACTGAAATAAACGCCTGATTCGCATTGTCCGTTTCTGCTTTCGTCTATTCAACTCTTGTACAGCATTATGCATTTGACTTTTGACCCGTTCAAACATACGTCCTTGTACTTCGGCAATGAGCTTGTTATTAGAGCCTTTCCAGGTTTCCTGATAATAGTTGGATAACTGCTCTTTTGCTTCCTGACTGTGGAGCCAGTCAGATAGTATTTGTTCTTCATCCGGAGAGGTTTCTCCCCGCATAAAACATTCTAATAATAATATATTCGTATTCTTCTCCATGGGCTTTTATTATGTATATCTCCATGGAGCCAAGAACCCTTACAGGGTGCAAAGATTTTACTCTGTATTTAACACTATTTAAAATTAGAAGAAAGAAAAAATAGAGCCAAAGCTACAATTTCATTGGCTAATTTAGAACGTAAGAAATGAAGGGCACGATATAATTGCGTTTCAACTGTTTTTTCTGACAAAGATAGTTGGGCGGCTATTTCTTTATTTGTCAGATGTTGTTTCCTGCTCATGAGGTAGATTTTCTTCCGTGAAGAGGGTAGCTGTTCTACCAGCTCGTCTATATATTCTTGTAGGGAGTCGGTGTCAACATCTATTTCAAAGTGCTTGTCGGCATCAGTTTGTTTGATTGAATCCAGAAAACGTTCCGAGAGCAGCCGTTTCTCTGTTTCTTTATATACCATGTTGCGTGCTATCGTAAAAAGATAGGCTTCAAAACCTTCTTCCGGTTTGATATCCTGATGTCTTTCCCAAATCTTCAGAAATACATTTTGAGTGAGGTCCTCTGCTAATATTTTATCATATAGAAGGGAATGAATAAAATGAAATACACGGGGATTATATTTCCAGAAAATAGTGTCGAAAGCCTTTTCGTCACCTTGCTGTAAGAGTGATAAAGTGTGTGTGTCTATTTTCTCTAAAAAATGATCCATATATTCAGTGTCTTCAATCCTTTTCAGAGGAAGTTTAAAGAGTTATCATTCAAAAGCTGCTCTGTTTATAGACGGAAATAAATACTCTTTTATATAAAAAAAGTATATGTAAATAAACCCGTAAACCATTGGCAAATATAAGGAACATTTTTTTATTTTGAATTACTTTTATAGAGAAAATGTGTTGGTCGGCAGGATGAATGAAAAGAGTATGTTCTATGAAATTACATGAAATAAGAAAGGGGGAGAGCGGGATTTTTGTATAAATAATAAAGGCTTTTATTATTATAATATAAGGAAATGAGACTGAATTCCCACCTTTCCCTTGGAGAATTCAGTCTCATTTATATGATTCAAGTCAATGGATTATCTGCTTCCGCCTGCCCACCAAACATTTTCACTATACACATATTGTCCGTTTCCGTATGCTGCTTTCACTTCGGCATTCGTTGTTGTGTCGCTATTGCCATAAGGACAACGTAATGGGAAGGAGTTCGGATTTTTTAGCTCAATAAAGTTTTCGCCTAGTCCTTTCATTCTGCGAACATCATTGTAAGATTCTGTCGCTTCTCCTGAAGCTCCCCATAATGCGAAGTATTTTTGAGTCATTGTTGTTTTCAGCGGTTCGGCTGTATATTTGGCTTCTACCGTATTATCAAAATAGCTTTCGGCTTCAGTATCTGTAATACTACTTGCCGGGTTGATGAGCGTTTTGCCCAATTCCTTTCTTGAAACGCTAAAGCTACTTTCTGCATTTAACAATCCGGCTACTACAGCATCTTTTAATGCACTTTTTGCATCACGTCCCAATCTGCATAGAGCTTCTGCTTCCAGGAACTTTAATTCATGATAGCTCAATAACAGTGTGGGTGCTGATATAGAATACATAAATAAAGAAGTCCCATACTTGGAAGTGCCTTGTTCCGGAGAACCGTTAGGCGCATATACGGCATTGTCAGCAGTTCCCGGGGCTTGTTCTTTTCCAGATGCACCTTGTTTAGTGATGAAAGCTCTGGACAGGCGTGGGTCGTTGTATTCTGCCAGTTTGCTTCTCATGCTTTCGCTCGCACCTAATCCGGCACGTGCCACAAAGAAACCGTAAAGCGGATTTATATTGTTGGCATCATATACGTCGAATGCTGCTTGCTCTTCTGCACTTTCGAAAGAGTTATCCACATATTCCAAAACCTTCTCCATGTCAGCGTCTTTGTTGGCAGATCTTTTAAGAAGGTGCATTGTGTAACGCGCTTTCAGACCATACGCCAACTTTAGCCATTTTTCAGCATCGCCCTGATATAACAAATCTTGAGCTCCCGGGTCTATCAGATCTTCTTTCTGCAAGTCTGCAATAGCATCGTCTAGGTATTGCATTGCTTGTGTATAGATCTCTTCTTGTTTATCCATTTTAGGAGTCAGGTAAACAGGAGAACCATTTTCGTCAACTAAGGCTGCCTGGCTGCATGGAGCATCTCCGAACATATCGGCTATCAATGCACAATTATAAGCAGCCAACACCTCTGCCATACCTTTGGTTGCAAAATTTCCATAATCTATTCCTCCCTCACTGCATTGATTGATGATGATACGGGCGGATTTCAATGTGGAATACAGACCATTCCATGTATTATTGAAAGTGGAGGATGAGGTCGGTTCGCTTTCTCTGGTTTCTGCGTAATACAATTGGTTGTCAACACCTACTTCATATTCAATGTAAGCAGATAGATAAGTATTGAAATCACCTCCTGCGTTAGAGAATGCGGTAGAGGTTATTACATCCGTCAGAATGAATCTTCCGGCCACGCTTTGCGTATGTCCGTGATCCTTATTGATTCTATCCATTGCATCTTCCGAACATCCGGAAAAGACAACTGATAAAACAGTAGCGGCAAAAATGCCTTTGATTATATTATATGTTTTCATCTTTCTTTTTAGCTAATTAGAATTTTACATTAAATCCAAAACCATAGCTGGCTGTTCCCGGAAGAGAGAAACGCTCGAATGCACCTCCCATATTGTCATTACCCTGTGAAGCTTCCGGATCGAAGCCTTTCATTTCAGACCAAACCAAAATGTTGCGGGCAAAAACATTAACGTTCACATTCAGCCATTTCTTTGAGAAAACCGGATAACTTACAGATAATTCACGCAATTTGATATAAGAATTATCATAAATGTAAGATTCGTCAATTGATCTTCTTCTGGTGAAATATGCTTGAGCATCTGTTACTTTTATATCATTGGGGGCATAGATTGAATTACCATCCGCATCTTTTCCTGTTTCTTTAACGGAGTTTTCCACAATGAATTCGGTATTACGCATATCACCAGATAATTTGCTCACACCGTAATAGTTCATTTCACCTGCGGTACCACTATACATCTGCCCTCCTTGTTTCCAGTCGAATACTGCAGAAATACGGAACTTGTACAATTCGATATTTGTATTGAAACCTAAACGGAAGTCAGGAGATACAGTTCCGATAACCGCATCTTCTCCCTGCATGGGAAGTCCGTTTTTGTCTACTACAATCTTGCCTTCGTCATTACGCATATAGCTTTTTCCATAGATCACAGGGAACTTGTCACCAATTCCGGCACGTACCTGCGGAGTTACAAATCCTCCTAACATAATACTTTCTACTCCTGGAGCCAATTCGTCTACGTAATTGTCGATTTTGGAGAAGTTGAAAGCGAAGTCGAGTTTGAAGTTTTTGGTATCTACCGGAGATACGCCCAATGTCAACTCGTGGGTATTTGTGTGGATTTTACCTCCATTCATTATCATACTTGAGGCTCCGGTTGAACCTGCCAAAGGAACTTCGAATATCTGATCTTTCACATTCTGACGTGAATAGGTATAATTCAAGGTTACCAGTCCGTTTAAGAAAGTAAGATCTGCTCCCAGTTCGTATGATTTTGTATTTTGTGGTTTTAAGTTAGGGTCATATACCTTATAATATGGAATGTAAGCCATTGCTCCATTAATTGGATAAACAATAGGATTTCCCATATAGAAGCCGCCACCATAAGACGGAGTATAATAATAACTTTGAGTATAATCACCGGCCATACCAACTTCTGCATAAGAAGCACGTATCTTACCGAAAGTCAATATGTTATTCTTCAGGGGAGCCAGTTCGGTGAAGATGAATCCTAATGACACTGAAGGATAAGTGAAAGAACGGTTGTCACGTGGCATGCTTGAAACAATATCGTTACGTATACTTCCACTTAGATAGAGCATGTTTTTCCATGCTACTGACAAGTTGGCGAAATTACCTACCGTTCGTTTCTTGTTGTATTGGCTTTCGTTGGAGAATACAGAAGCATTATTCAGATGATTCCATCCGGGGAAATTGAAATTCATGCTATATGCGTATTCATATTTTGTCTTTTTATCCACAAACTCATTACCAATCAATGCATCCAAGGTCCATTCTTCGTTGATATTCCATGTGTAAGCGGCAGTTAACAGTGAGTTTAATTCATTAACAGTGTAATGGTACTCTGAATCTTCACCTGTAGGTGCCCAAGTACTTCCATATCCGTAGATTTCTGAATAATTGGTAGTGTAAGCGTCATCACCGATCTGGTATTTAATATCCAGTTTGTGGTTGTCTGTTCCAAATTTAGTGGTGTATTTCACGAAAGCATTTCCGAAGAAACGTTGTGAACGTTCGGAGAACTGGTTATTGTCAACTGCCCAATATGCATCGTCGATCCAGCTGTCGCGATATGTATTTTGTGTGTAAGGGTCGCCTTCTATGTGAGAAGGAATACCGGCCATATTATAGCTGACGGGTGCATTATAGATCGTAGCAACCACACTGGTGTTGGCTGTAGACTGTTTGGAGATTTTTGAAGTCACAAAGTTTCCATTAAATCCGGTAGTCCAGTTAGGATGGAGTTGTGCTTCGGCAGACATTTTCACGTTATATCTATCCATACCGGTTGATGGAACGATACCATTACTGGTGGTGTTACCCAAAGAAAAGGAGTAGTTACCTTTGTCGAATCTCTGGGCTACATTGACGTTATTGCTCCAAGATACACCTGTTTCAAAAAAGTCCTTCATGTTGTTATATGCTTGTGGAGTAGCCACGGATTCATGCCGGCAGCTGCAAGCTGAGGAACATAGTATTTTCCGGACTGTTTACCATATTGGCTGGTGTAACTGTTGTCTGTATTTCCTCCGTAGGTAGGGTCGTTAGCTAATTCGGAAATCTTAGGACCCCATGCGAAAGGAGATGACGGATCGAAAGTACCGCCTGAACCTTGTGCATATTCTTGTTGCAATTCCGGAAGAGTTGAAATCTTATCAAAGGAAAGGTTGGTACTGAAAGTTATAGTAGGTTTCCCTTTATCTGCTCCTTTACCACTTTTGGTAGTGATAACGATAACACCATTGGAAGCTCTCATACCATACAAAGCAGAAGCGGCTTGTCCCTTTAATATATTGATACTTTCTATATCATTAGGGTCAATGTCGACAGCACGGTTAGCATAGTCCGTTCCATACGCTCCATCGGTAAGAGAAGTGCTCACATCTGCGGTAGAAGCGATAGGCATGCCATCAATTACATACAACGGAGTATTGTCTCCAGTGAAAGAACGAGAACCGCGAATCGTAATCTTTGAAGAAGCACCCGGCATACCTGATGATGGGGTGATGTCAATACCTGATACTTTTCCTTGTAAGGCTCCCGCTAAATCTGTATTAGCAGCACGTGTCAACGCATCCGATTTGACATCTTGTACGGCATATCCCAATGCTTTCTTTTCGCGTGAAATACCCATAGCGGTAACTACTACTTCGTCTAGCTTTTGGGCGTCAGCCTTTAATACAACTCTCAAATTTGGTTTAATAGCCACTTCTTGTGTTTGCATTCCGATATACGAAATCTGCAAAGTCTTTGCAGAACTAAATACAACTATAATATATTGATTACTAACAATATATATATGATGTTTGCTTTCCTTCGGGAATAAATCTTTTGTTGTAGTTATTATGCAGATTATCAATATATTAAGCACCTACCAAACATGTTAATTTACTTATTTATGATACCAGATTTCTATCAAAAATAGGACATAACCATCTATTAATTAATTGTTTAAGTTCTTATCTTATATGATACCAGATTTCTATCAAAAATAGGACATAACCATCTATTAATTAATTGTTTAAGTTCTTATCTTATATGATGTAAGCTA
>NZ_QTMZ01000080.1:0-13667 GCF_003602935.1 Bacteroides sp. AM54-2NS | reverse complement strand
TTGCAAGGGGGCTGCAAAGATGGTCAAAAACGGGTGTCTTGTACCTTGGTTGTATCTCTATCGGCATATATGGCTGATATACAATGCAGGTTAATAATTCGGCGGCAATCAAATCCAAATTTCTGGGTTGAAATGTTCATCAGTATGGTGATTTGGAGCGAAAAATTGAAATAAACGCTAAAAAAATAGAGTTTAAATAGTATATTTTGCTGAAATTCCAAATGTTTCTGGATTTTTTTGTGTATTTTTGCAGCAAAATATTGATTCATCATGGACAGAGAACTAATAAATAGAATAAAAGTGGTGCTGGCTGAAAAGAACCTCACAAATAAATGGCTTGCTGAGAAACTCAACAAAGATCAAGGTACAGTGTCGAAATGGGTAACCAATACAAGCCAGCCCGACTTGAAGACACTAATTCAAATAGCCCAATGTCTTGATGTCGGCATTCAAGATTTACTTAGAGAACCTGTTCAGAATATTAACGTAAATAGTATAAAACAATAAATGGCAAAACTTAAATTCATAGATTTGTTCGCTGGATTAGGCGGCTTTCACCTGGCTTTAGAAAAGTTAGGCTGTGAATGCGTTTTTGCCAGTGAGATTCAAACAGAACTACGAACCCTTTATGAGAGGAATCATGGGATTATATGCCATGGTGATATAAATGAAGTGGATATAGAAAAAGACATCCCTGAACACGATATTTTGTGTGGCGGATTTCCATGCCAGCCATTTTCTCAAGCTGGCAAACAAGAGGGGTTCGGTGACGAGAATAGAGGAAATCTATTCTATAAAATTTGGGATATACTGCAATGCAAGAAACCTGAATTCGTTTTTCTTGAAAATGTACCTAATCTAAAATCCCACGATGAAGGGAATACTTATAGAGTAATACATGAGACTCTTTCAAAGTTGTATGATATACAAGACGACATAATCTCTCCTCACTATTTTGGAATTCCCCAACATAGAACAAGAATATATATAGTTGGTAGATTGAAGTCAAAAGGTGGACTTAAAGATTTCAGATTCCCAGAACATATTGAACGCCCAGAATGTAACATCAACGACATTCTTGTTCCCGATGACACGGATTATATGTCTTTAAGGCCTATTACACGCAAACACATGGCAGCATGGCAAAAATTCTTGGATTTGTTGTACGAGAATCATTGTTCTCTGCCCACATTCCCTATATGGGCGATGGAATTTGGCGCGACATATAGTTATGATGGAGCCGCCCCATATTTTCAAAAAAGAACCCAATTACAGGGAAAAAAAGGCAAATTTGGCGAAGATATTATTGGTAACTCAAAAGACGATTATCTACAGCAGCTACCTGTGTATGCGCAGGGAAAACCCAAAGGCGGGAACAGACAATTCCCAGATTGGAAGAAACTCTTTATTAAACAAAACAGAGAGTTCTATCAGAAAAATAAAATTTGGATTGATACATGGATCGAAGAAATCCGTCAACCCGGATTTGAGAATAGTCATCAGAAATTCGAATGGAACTGTGGAATGGAGGAACATCCTAACCTCTACACAAAAATCATACAGTTCCGACCATCGGGTATAAGGGTCAAGCAACCGACGTATTCTCCTGCTCTTGTACTTACAACAACTCAGATTCCTATTATTCCTTGGGTTATCACGCCTAATGGAGAAAAAGGCAGGTATATGACAAGGAAAGAAGGCGCAAAACTACAGTGTATGCAGGATCTGAAAGAATACCCTGATACGATTGCCAGTGCATTCAAGGCATTTGGTAATGCAGTAAACGTGGAAGTCGTGAAACTTATAGCAGAAAATTTGATTAAATTGACATGAAGCAAATAGAAAGAGTCTCAATAGCATTGAAACCTAACGTGTACAGCACATTTAGGAATCTCAATAATACTGTCTCAAACACGTTGGGGGAGTATGTTGATAATGCTGTCCAGAGCTATCTTGATCATAGAGAAAGACTATTACAGGTAGATGGACCAGAATACAACTAATCGTTTCTATTGTTATCGACTGGGAAACCAGAGCTATTTATATTCGTGATAATGCAGCTGGAATAGATGCTCAAAACTATGAAAGGGCATTTGAACCAGCACATATACCATTGGATGATACGGGGCTTAATGAGTTCGGCATGGGTATGAAGACAGCCTCTGTTTGGTTGGCCAATAAATGGAGTGTACGGACGAAAGCCCTTGACGAAGAAGTGGAGCGATTCACGACTTTTGATTTAGAAAAAGTAACATCAGAAGAGAAAGAAGATCTTGTAGTAACGGAAAATCCTAAACCTGCCTATGAGCATTACACAGAGATTATCTTGACTGACTTGTCTTTTAATGCGCCGAAAGTTATGCAAATGGACAAGATAAAAAGGCATTTGTCAAGTATTTATAGACATTTTTTACGTAGTGGGCAAGTCGAAATATCCGTGAATGGAACTATACTCGAAGCACCAAACTATAACATACTAAAAGCTCCGTTTTATAAGACTCCAGAAGGTGAAGACATTGTATGGAAAAAAGAAATAGATTTTGAGATTGACCACTATAAAGCAAAAGGTTTTATTGCCATCTTAGATAAAATCCAAAACAATGCAAATGGATTGGTGCTAATGAGACGTGGCAGAGTTATCGTGGGTGGAGGCGATGAACGATATTTTCCCCCTGTTCTTTTCGGTCAGTCTGGTAGTTTTAGATATAGAAGATTGTTCGGTGAATTAGAGCTTGAAGGATTTGAAGTGTCCTTTAATAAAAATGGATTTAGAGAAGAGGAGGATTTGTATTTGCTCATGGAAGGCATCCGTGATGAGCTAAAAGCTGACGAACCTAGTCTTCTCAGCCAAACAGATAACTACAGACAGCGAGGGAAAGAACAATTTGAGAAGATTTCCAAGGCCATAAAGAAAGACTTGGAAAAGAAGTCAAAGCCCAAGCAACTTTCCAGACAGGTAAGTGAAGTTGAAAACAAAATCAACAACTCACAATACCTCCAGAAAAATGAAGAAAAAATAATTAAGGCAGAAGTCCTGGATAGTTGTAGTGAGACGTTTAAGTATAACGGTAAAAGTTATATACTTAAAATGGAATTAGTTACAGAGGCCGAGACAGACTCTTTGTATTCTGTAGTGAAGGAAAATAGTGAAGATGTAACAGTTTCTGAGGCGACTCCAATAGTATGCAAGGTAAATCTAGCACATCCGTTCTTCACTCGGTTTGACCAATTCAAAAAAGGGCAAGATTACACGCCAATTATAGCAATATTTAAAGCACTGACTTTGGCTGAAATAATGGCTCCAGACAAAGGAACTAAATTCGCATCTAATGTCAGAATTTTGTTTAATCAAAGTATTATTCAGTTGTAATGGAAATAGAAATTGTAAAAAAGAGCAACATAGGCTTTTCTCCCGAACTTGGAGATATGACACATGAATTACTTTCGCGATTAAGTGAGAAAGTTGATAGTGAAGGTATTGACGTACTAAAAAAAGAGACAGTCGATATACTTTCAAAGTGTACTGATCCAAATAAACGAGAATGCCAGTCGGTAACGAATCTTGTAGTCGGATACGTTCAGAGCGGTAAAACCATGTCTTTTACAACATTATCTGCACTTGCACATGACAATGGCTTTCGGGTAATTATATATTTTGCTGGTACGAAGAATAATCTGCTATCTCAAACGACTAAACGATTGAGAAAGGATTTGATTAATGGGAATGTTAACTCCAAGCATTATAAATTGTTTGAAAATCCCACAAAGAACGACTCACAAAGAATCCGTAATGCACTTTCTCTGAGTTCCAAACCAACCATTTTAATTACTGTATTAAAACATCATAAGTATATCTCAGAGTTGGCTGCTATGTTCGATAATGTGCAAATAAAGAATACCGTAGCTAAGTCAGGAGTGCTCATTATTGATGACGAGGCAGACCAGGCAAGTTTGAATGGCTACGCATATAAAAACAGCAAGTCTCAGGAATGGGAAGACGATGAATATACCACAACATATAGTAGCATATTGAAGTTGCGTGGCGCATTAGACAACCATTCATATGTACAATATACTGCAACGCCGCAAGGACCACTGCTTATAAGTATTATGGATTTGCTTTCCCCAAAGCATCATACAGTGTTGACCCCTGGCAAAGGTTACACGGGTGGAAAAACGTTCTTTTGTGACCAGCCTGGACTTGTAATCACAATACAACCAGAACAAGTCTATCATACCAAACATAATGATTTGACTAACTGTCCAGATTCTTTAGTTAATGCTCTGCAACTCCATATAATGGGAGTGGCAATCATAGTGAACATCAAGGAGAAAGAATCTTTTTTATCCATGATGGTTCATGCTGATAGAGAGCAGGATGCGAGTGAGAAATTTTATGGTTGGATTAAAAATTTGATAGATGCATGGGCTAATATGTTGGCAAACGGAGAACTTGATCCAGGTTATCAAGAACTAAAACTATCGTTTCAATCGAACTACGAGGAAGCTATCCGTTTGTATAAGAGTCACGAAGAAGACTATCCTTCTTTTGAAGAAATATGGGAATATGTTTATGATATTATTCTTGATACTAACATAGAACTTGTGATTAGTAGAAATAAACGTCAAGGCGAAAATAAAGAAATTGATTGGTCTAGTAGTTGCTCTCACATATTAGTAGGAGCTGATATGCTGAACAGAGGATTTACAGTGGAACACCTTGCTGTAACATACATGCCACGATATAGTGTTGGCAAATCAACCGCCGACACTATTCAACAGAGATGTAGATTTTTTGGCTATAAAAAGAATTATTTATGGTCTTGTCGAGTATTTCTTCCTTTCGAGGCTATTCTTGAATACAGAGAATATGTGGAGCATGAGGAGGAAATGAGGAATTGGCTATTAGAGAATAAGAGCCTTGAAGATGTTGAACGTCTTCTCCTGATTTCCAACAGATTAAATGCGACAAGGAAAAATATCCTGTCAAAAAATACTGTGACGACGAAGTTGTCTGGATGGCGCAAAATGAACGCATTCCAAGCATCTCAGAAAACACCTCATTCATAGAGAATTTCCTTTCAAAACATGAGTGGAAATTGTATGATGACTATAAAACGACTGATAGAAATCATGCTTATGTAAAAATTCCGATTCAAGAATTAATTGAGTTCTTGACAGAATTCAAATTCCAAAATATGCCAGATGCTGCCCGCAAACAAGCAACTTTGCGCTATATAAAGTACCTGACAACTAAAACGTCATCCCCGCTCAGTCATGCCTACATTATACACATGGCCTATAAAGGTGATGCGCGTATACGTGCTTTCAATGTTGAAACGCAACGACTCGTTAACCTGCACTCTGGACGCTCAACAACGGAAAGTTCGGTTTATCCTGGAGATGCTGCAATTAAGTTTGAGGACTCACTAACAATTCAGATACATAAAGTTAAATTAAAATGTGATTCTCTGATTTGGTCTGGTAGAGAGGCCTATACGATTGCTATTTACTATCCTGAAGACTTTGCAATAAACTATGTTGAAACGGAGGAATAAAATGAAGAATACGATTCATCAAATATTCAAAAAGTTATTGTGTAACGATTCTTTAACTGAGAATTGTTACACAGTAGCTAACATCCCACCCATAAAGGCACATAAACTTGGTATTGATAGGGAGGGAAGACCTATGTTCTTCATACAAAGTACAATAACCGATAAAGTTCCTAACATCAACTTAGAAATGATGTCTGTACAATTCAACGAATTGTGTAGGCTAAAGAAAAACAATGTTCCCAAAAACATCATTGAGAGTTATTATACAGTAATAACCTTAAAGACCGACTTGCCTGACTATGTTAGATATTTTCTTGATATAGTATGTATTGTATTGGAAAAGATTGGTGAGACTCCATCACAGCAGGTGTTATTGACAGAAATACAGAAGATAATAGACTTGTTTAGGCGTTTCTCAGCACCTCCTTTGAAAACAATTCAAGGATTGTGGGCGGAATTGTTTGTGATTGAAAGAGCAAACAACCCTAAATATTTGGTTAAATCATGGCACACATCAGCCATAGATACATTTGATTTCAATGATGGAACTGACAAAATAGAAGTTAAGAGTACTTCGCGAAGCAATAGAATTCATCATTTTTCTCATAACCAACTTACACCAAACAAAGGGTCAAACGTTGTTATCGCCTCAATTCAAATAGTTCAATCAGGAATGGGGAAAAGCATTCATGATTTGAGGGAATCTATCGAATCTAAGTTGAATGAACCAGACTTGCGATTTAAACTAATTGATGTCATAACAAAAACGTTAGGGGCTGATTTTGACAAAGCGCATGAATTTAGTTTTGATTATGCGTTAGCATGTGATTCCTACCGCCTCTTCGATATAAACGACATCCCGTGTATAGATGGTTATAGTATTCCTGAAGAGATAGATAACATCCATTATGATTGTAATTTATCCTCTGTGAAGTCTGTCGAAGCACCAACTGTATCATATCCCCAAAGTGAATTATTTAAAGCCTTGTGAAATGAAAACAGAGAAGATTTTGCCAGAGACATTGCTTCAACTCATGCTCAATGTGTTTGGGGCTGCCCCAGATTTTGTATATAAAAGTGGCATCCAGCCTTTTTTAATGGAGATAGGGGGAAGAGAATTCTATATCTATGTTAAAAATCTTTCGTCTGCATATTTCAAGACTAGACCAGATACGACAAGAGCTCAGTTGCCTGTTAGGGAAGATTTCGAGGAAATCAAACTTTCTGCGATTCCTTTTGTCTTTCTTGGATATGACAGTGTCAATGATGTAATTGTCTGTTGGAATTATCACACAGCCAAACAAAGATTAAACGAAAGGAAGAGTGTTTCTTTCTATTCAAGAAGTTATTTTCAAGAAGAAGTCGTTTCTGGCGAGTTTTTAAGAAAAGAACTTAAAAATGGAGACACACCTGTATTGTTCAAAAGAAAAGATATAATAACCTTCTTCCGGTCTATTGATTCATTCTTTGGGAAACCTACAGGAAGTGAAGATGTAAAAGACATCATCGTTGATGGTAAAATAAACAATATCACCGATAAGACGTTGCTACAGAAACTTAAACCACTTCTCAATACAGATACACCACATACATTAGAGGCAATAAAGGTGACACAACAGTATTATGGTGATTTACCACAAATGAAATTTAGAGATTGGGCAAACCTTGTGAAAAATGTACAATTTAGTGTTTCAAACGAGGAAATGAAATGCGACCATAAATAGTGAAATAATGGTATGCTATTCATCTGTAACCGACTTATTATAAATGACATCCTATAATAAGTCGGTTATCGTTCTTTTAGCGTTTTAGCCCATTGCTCTCCTTTGGAAGATCATTAGCTATTGCTTCAAGTTCCCTATCTATTTTTGTAAGTTCTGACCTTGTCAACGCATAGATGCAGTCGATAGTCAGACGACTGGTGGCAATTTTACGATGTGCGAGGATGGTCTCTTCGCCACCGATGGAGGGGCGGTTAGCACCGCTTGCCTCCAGATAGTCGTTTACTGCGTCACGCATGGTGAACTGTCTCATGCCTGTCTTTGCCCAGTAGATAAGGGCATCAGCAGCTGCTTTTCTTGTCTTGCTGTATTCGTTGTCTGTCATAATCTTGATTTTTTGAGTTTGCTAAAAAAGTTTGATACATATCCAAATGGTTATTTCAACCAAGATGATTGCCCAACTCACAAAAGCCAAGCCGAACATCCAAGCATAGGTGCGACCGTTGAAGTAAGCACCTTCTTCGATATTTCGGATTCGTTTGAGTTCTTTCTGCTGGTGAGCGAACAGTGCTGTTATCCGCTTCTCAAACTCGTCAAGGGCTTGCTTGAAGGCAGAAATGGCGGTGTTGTTCCGCTCGTCCAACTGGGCAAGTCCTTCATCATTGATGCCAACTTTGAGGTTGCTTTGCTCAGCCTTGACTATGGCATTGCATATTCCGTCAACGATGTTCTCCGTACTCCTGTGGGCAGCCATAAGTGCCACCTTCGTTGATTCCAACCTCCGATAGGCATTGCCCAGTTCCTCCTTTGCGTCATTGAGAACTTTCTTGGCTGATTCTATCTCTTCCAGAGTCACCTTGATTTCGTCCTTGCCTCTCTCTATGTTCTCGTCCTCCTGCATCTGATTGTACAGGTTAAGCACATCCTGTGTGGCATCTTTCTTGTTTCTTCCCATACAGTTTTTACTTGAAAGTTATCGTTTCCTGCCTCTCTTTATCGGCTTGCAGAGGCTGTTTGCTTGCCTTGCGCAGCGTCTTGCCCAGTCACGGTCATCCTCGTCCTTGTCACGTCCCCAACCACTGCCAGGACTGCCACCGCCACCGCAGGACTCAGACATCGATGTGGCAGCATCGAGGTAGTCCATGAAGAGCAGCATAGCCACATTCAGAATGTCGTTGTGGCTTGCAGATCCATTCTCAGGGACTTCGATACAACTGTTCATCGTGTCGTATGCAGTTCTCGGCATGACTATGTTGAAACGCTCGCCATCGACTTCAATAATCTTTCTCAATCTGGCAGGAAGGACAAGTTTGCCATCATAGGTTGTCCGAGACTGACCACTTGAAACTGCCGTATTTCTGCTGTCCAATGTGGTAGTGTTTGGAGCAGGTGACGAAGGTCTTTGACCAACTGCAACAGGTGTTGTCTGTGGGTGCAACTTACGGAAGGTGTTCCCGATTTTCGATGCTGTGAGGTTTCTGCCTACACCCAGTTCTGATGCCTTGATGGTCGTTCTGCCGAACTTGAAGCGATAGCCATGCACCCTGCCTTGACCAGTCTTGTCACGGATAAGCTCGATGTCATATCCCTTTGCCTTCAATCGTTCGGCATATTCATCCCAGTCAAAGAACGGCATTGAGCGCAACACATCCATACATGTTTTGGTCACCTCCGCAATACGCTCCTGACGAATATCCATGGCATCCTTCCAGCCATGACGCTTATTGACTGCTTTCGCAGCCATCACCGCACGCTCACCGATGAACTTCACATCATTGAGATTACCATCCATGTCGATGCGGTTCACCACAAGATGCAGGTGGGGAATACCACTCTTGGAGTCACGGTGAAGGGCGGCAAAATACTGCGAGTTGGCTATGTTGGTCGGCTTGACCGAAGTTGCTGCCTTGCCCTTCTTCTTCCCGATGTGGTTCACCTTGGAGATGCCATCCAACTCACGGATGAACTCGTCAAGGAATCTCCTCCAGTCTTCCATCGTCCAGTTTCGTGCCTCCTCCTCAGATGGGGAAAGTTCAAAGCGGATGGACGTCAGTTCGATGGGCTTCTTGGCATACTTCTGCTTGAACATGGACTGATGCAGCACCATTTCGTCCCACATGCCCATAGGCGGCAGACCCTCGCTGAGATGGTTGGTCTTGACGATGTCAGCACGGTTGTTCTTGGTTGCGTAATTGGTCATTGCCTGACCATGCTGAATTGCTGATGCTTTTGCTATCATAACATATCTAAGAATTTGTCCCTAATGCGACTCAGTTCCTCTATCAGGGTGTTGATGCCTTGAAGCCAACGTTCCATGAAGTCGACTCTCTTGAAGAGTTTCAGTCTCTCTGTCTGTGGCAGGGCATGAAGCGCATTGCGCACATAAACCAGTTCAGACCTTGCCCCGATTAAGCCCTTCAAGGATTCCTCCTGCCCTTCGGTCATGGGTAGGGACGGCTTGTGACCGATGCCTAAGTCATGGAGATAGGTGCTCTTGCTCCTGCCTGACAATCGGGCATTATGCACCACCTCATCGTATTCTTCTTCTGTGAAACGAACGTCAATGTGTCTGGTCTTCGGAGGTCTCTTCATTGAGGTCTTCTCCGTGTTGTTATTCTTGACTTTTGCCATTGTAAATGGGGTTTGTAAAGTTTATACTCTGATATAACAGGACAGCCAATGTGAGCCTGCGAACATTCAAGAATGCCAGTAGGAAGCGGTGGGCGAAGCGAAACCGTCTGACACTGGTACTTCTTGTTTAGACCTCCGAAAAAACTACGGCTAATAGAGGTGGCGACTCCTGGATGGCGTGTCTGTTAGGACAGTCAATAGTTGAAATAAGGGAAAAGGAGAAATGGCATCATGAGTGCCTTGGGGTGTTGTGTGCGTCTTACCGCTCCGTGTTATTCTCAAAGAGTTTCTCATCGGCTGGAGGCTGCAAGAGACAACCCTCGTCATCATAGACAGGAGGCGGCAGCAATTCAACAGATGGAGTCTCTCCGCCTTGGTTGTAATCATCTTCTGATAGCTGTCCAACCTCATACTCAAAATAGGTATCACCTTTCTCTTCCCTTTGTTTGAAGTCTTGTGGTATCGGAGAAGAATCTGAAAGTCCATCCCCGATGACATGAGAATTAACGGAAGGGGAAGCAGTGTTATAAGGGGCAGGAACATGGGACTGCTGAACGTCAGCAGTGGCAGGATTGACACTGCTGTCTTTCTGCTGACCTATGCCATTGGAGAGATTGCCTCCCGAAGAGTAAGCGGTATCTGATGGGACATCGGACACCGGTTTCTCTTGGGTGGCGGAAGTCACGGTTTGACGGTTATAGAAAGGGTTCTTGATGGCTTCCTTGATGCCGTCAACGTACCAGAAGGCGATGCAGAGTATAGTATGGATGGAGGTGCGGTTGTTCCTCTCGGTTGAGAGAATACCCACCTGATTGAACAGTTCCACCACCTTTGCCGCTGTCTTGCGGTCACACTTCCAAAGGGCAGACAACTCAACGGTTGAGATGGCAAACTGCCCGATGGAGAGTGAAGAGGAGAAGCCTGTCTTCTGATAAACACTTGGCTTGATGGAAGCCACAGATACAAAAGTGTCGAAGGCGGTCATGCGGTGGAAGCCCTGCCTGTCATCCTTCAAGAAATCGAGCTGCTCCTTGGTCAGCAGGATTCCGTATTTTATGCTTTGGTTACTCATCTTGAAAAACTGGTTATAAGTGAAACGGATTACTCAGCAAAGAGAAAATGAATGTTTATTCTTTTTCCCTTTCGTAAAAAAGTAGATTCCGTGGTTCTATTGTCCATCATGTCATTCTTCTCCATTGGGTAATCTCTCATCCTTGTCCCTCTTAATGGAGGAAGGCTTGTTCTTCTTGCTCTTCTGCAACATTGCCAGATGAGCCTCGAAGTCTGCCTGTTCCTCCTGGGTCGGTTCGTAGGGCTTATCCCAAGAGCCGCCTGACTCAATCCATTTTATCAGCTGGTCTTTGAAGAAGTAGAGCGTGTTCCCTCTCTTGTAGAAAGGGATGCGCCTCTCGGATGTGTAAGCATAGAGCGAAGAGACCTTCTTTCGTACAAAGGCACTTGCCTCTCTGATGTCCATAAGAACATGGTTATCCTCGTTCGGAGCATTGCCTATTCTCTGACCAATGTCATCAAGACGGGTCATCATCGTATTGACCTTTGTCAGAAGTTCGCCAACTGCACTGGGCAGTTGGTCGAACGATAGTGATTTGTTATCTTCCATTTGTTATCCTGATTATGTTATTCACTTATGTCTGGTCACTCTCTGCTTTGGTTGGCATTTTGAGCGAGATACGTTCTGCCGCATCACGTTTGAGTTCGTCCACCACATCGGCATACACCTGAGTAGTGGCAAGATTGCTATGGGTAAGCAGCTTGCTCACGGTGTAGATGTCTGTTCCCTCTGCCAGTTGTAAAGTGGCGAAGGTATGTCGGAAGCAGTGGAATGTGATGTGCTTCTCGATGCCGGAAGCCTTTATCCACGGTTTGAGGTACAATGTCACTGTACTGTTCGTGAGGTTCTTGAATACCTGCCTGTGCCTCGCTCACCACATAGTTGCAGAGCCTCTTCGCTGATAGGCAGGATTGCAGCGGTGGAAGTCTTCTTTGTGATAATGTCCATTCCCCAGCCGCCATCAGCCAACTTGACGATGTTCTCCCACTGGAGTCTGATGCAATCAGAGAGGCGAAGACCAGTGAGGCAGGAGAAGAGACCAGCACGGCGAAGGACATCACTCTTGCATGGAGTCTGAGACAACTGCAACAGTTCTTCCTTGGTGAGGAACTGCCGCTTGTTGCCATGAGCTTGGCACGCACAAGTTTCTTGGCAATGTTCTCTTTGAGCAGTCCGTCTTCGTAAGCAATGGCAAGGATGCACTTCAACTTGGTAAGGTTGTTGTTGGCAGTCGTACCCATCATGCGTTTGCCATTGTGCATACAGGCATCCGACAGCAGGTAGTCAAGAAACCCCTGGCAGTACGGAACTGTAAGGTCACAGAAACGACACTCACCATGGGTGTAGTTGTGGAAGTGCATGTAGGCGGTAGCCAGTTCTGGCTGCTGCCACGTTCAATCATGAGGTTCTTGAAGTATTCCAAGAAACTCTCCTTGCCCTTGTTGCGGTCGAGGAAACCATATTCCTCATTGATGATGGACTCAGTCCTGCGGCACTTGATTATTTCCGCTTTCTGAATCATACTCTTGTTATACTCTTGCTGGAAGCGTTCAACAGGGTTGGTGTAGATGTAAAGACCAAGGTACTCCCTGCGTGAGAGCTTGCCTGTCTTCGGGTTGCGGACTGGAGGATAGAAATCCAAATAGAGGGAAGTCTGTCCGTTCTTGATAGGTCGTTTCCGCACGGTGACCTTTGTACAAATGTTTGTCATATTGTTACTATTTTATTATTGTTTATGATATGTATCTGTGGATGCAAATAGCCTTTGTTGCAACGTCTTAACTCTCAAATCCGATGCAAAGTTAGATTGCCGTGAAAAGAGAAAAGTAATGATGGCTTCAAATACTGTCTGAATTTAACCTGAATTTGCTTTTGAGTATGATTTTACGCTAAAAATCAGACTTAAAATAGGTGTCTGATGCGCTTTTTATCTTATATCCGTTTCTCTGTGTTGAGAGTTTGTTTCGACCGTCAATGATGGCAGTTTCAGACCATTTGCAACGGCATGGGTCGTATATGAGTTTATTTGCAACAGTCGTTGTCTTGGTTCTCACTTCCGCTTTGCCTTGGTCGAAGTGCTACTTTTCTCTGCCTTCTTGCGTGCTGCCTCCCAGTCTGCTTTCAGATAGTAGTTGGCTCTTCCGCCTTTGAACTTTCGGATTCTCACTCCATGAGTTTCTGCAAATCTGCGTACCTGTGTCTTGCCCAATCCGTAGAGCTTCATGATGTCGAAGCAGGTGTACCAGTCATCGGAAATGTTCTTTCCCTGTTCTTCATTATAAAGCCCGATGACCCTCTCTACATCTTCTTTCTTGAAGCATGTCGTACCCCATGCGTGGACTGATTGGAGTTGGTAGCGGTTGCGGACTTCATAGAATCTGCCATACTTTATATCAAAGGTGCTCAACACCTCTGCCATCGTGTAATGGGTGTCGTGGGTTACTCCATCAGGTGCTCTTTCCCCAGCCTTGGGAGTCTTGCGACACTTCGCCAACTTGTTGACAGAGCCTGTCTCGGCATCTTTCAACCTTTGTGCCTTCTTGGGAGTTGTCCCTTCTAACGATAGGGAAGAAGGGAGAACTACCTGATAACCTTGTTCCTTGGCTATTTCAAGGAGGTCTTGCAAATAGATTCTTGTCATGCGCGTACCTAAATTTACGGCTCTGAGCTGCCTTGGCGAATAAG
>NZ_QTMZ01000008.1:0-172944 GCF_003602935.1 Bacteroides sp. AM54-2NS | reverse complement strand
TGAACTTCTTTGTGAACAGGAGTACAAATGCAGCAGCGGAAGCATTTAATGCTAAAATCAAAGCATTTAGGGCATCATTTAGAGGAGTAGTGGATATGAGCTTCTTCCTTTTTAGGCTAGCAAAGGTATATGCATGAAGGGAATTGACTAAACTTAATCCCCCAAGAATTACAACTGAGCCGAGGACACAGAGGTTTCTCTCTCTTTCCGTAAGTAAAACAGAGCGATAAATACGATTCTAAATACGTGAGACTCTGTGTTACTCTATAGTGAATAAAAAATAGTAAACCTCTGTGTCCTCCGTGTCCTCTGTGGTGAAATCAGTACGGGAATGAATCTATCGACGAATATTTTCATTTGGTCTTATAGTTAAGGAGGAGAATAAAAACAAGATCCTGACGAAATCGCTTCGGCAGGACTCTATTTCATTTTTACTTAAATGTGGCTACGTAATAAAATTATGACTAATTAATTCAATTCTGATACTGCAAAGATAGTGCGTTTCAGTATGAGTCACAATCACCTTTATGAGGTATATTATGTAGTAGTTCTCACTATTTATGGTTAGTGGCAGGCGCTTTCTCTACTTTCTTCCACTCTTTAGTCTCGAAATCGTATGCTTTTATGATTCTGGCAGGGCATCCGGCGCATATTGAATAAGGTGGAACGGAATGACTGACTACGCTTCCGGCAGCCACTACGCAATGTCTTCCTAAAGTTACTCCCGGTAGAATGACCGAATTGGCGCCTACCCATACATCATCCTCAATGACAACAGGCAGTGTGCTGACTCCTTGTTCATCAATCATCTTTTCCGCATCCTGATAATTGTGGTTGAGTCCTGTGACTGTTACATTCTGTGCCAGATTGACGTGGTTACCGATATGAACCGGACCTATGATTGTATTTCTTAATCCGATGCGTGTATAATCTCCGATTGTTAAGTCGCCAACTGCATTGTTCAGACAGGAGAAATCTTCGACAACAGAATATTTTCCCAAGAAGAACCGGTTGAAAGGAGGGAGGTCTTTGCGGACACTCCGGTAGATGACAGAACCCTTTCCACGTTTCAGGTATATGAAATCGAAGAGCCGTATCCACCAGTTGGGGCGAGTTTTAACGGGATGCATGATGAAACGATGCACAGCCTGTTTCAAGCCGGGGTTTTCTTTAATTCGTTGTTTAAGTGTTTTTTTCTCCATATTGAATGTTTTTTCTTCTTTTTGTCTTCTACCAGATAATCAGGGATTGCCAGGCTGTAAGTGATTAATAGACCGAAGAGTGCGATCCACCATCCGAATGATAAGGTCCAATTGTATACGGTTATCAACGAAGCCCAAACGCTTACGATGATACATAATTTAAGTGGAGAAGGTGTCAATTGTTGTACGATCCGGTTGCAGAAACTCCAGTTTCCCTCAAATATGGAAGGGAGCAAGTAGGAAGTCGTTTTCCGGATACGTTTCCGATAAGGGCAGACCGGAGCGGATTGGCAGTATACAATTACGTCCGGCAGGTAATCAATGTATATATTCTGCCGGAATAACTTTCGCTCAATATTGGTTTTGGAACTTTTCATGTTCTTTTGCAGCCATTTCAGATCGATTACCATGTTGGTTCCAAGCAAATAGGATGATAGTCCGAATTGTGTATTACCGGCTCTGCAAAGGCTGTTTTTTATTTCTTCACGTATAGCACGGAAGCGATTACGGAACCTTTGCGGTTTTCTATTACCGTATGTAGCTGGATGGCTTGTATACCGGCATCGTATGCATTGTATATTTTGTCCAGAAATTGCGGAGATAAAGCAGAGGCTGTATGGGACAGAAAGAGAACCAGATCGTAATGCTCCTGGTCTAAACTGTTGATTGCCTGATGCAGATCGCTGTATGTGATAAACTCGTATGATTCTTCTTTATATATTTCCGGAAGAAGGCTTCCTTCCGGAACGAGAATAGCGCAACGATATGTTTTTTGAGCTTTAGGATAAGTGATATGTTTGAAATGTGAAGCTACGGCCATCACAAAGAGGTATAGCAGCAAAAGCCCTGTACAAAAGAATATCAGATCATCTATTATGTAGATATAAGAGTCTATCATCTGAAAGGAGATTATACGTTCTCTTTTTGAATGAATGCAGTAACTGTTTTCAGAATAATCTTTATATCCAGCCAGAAAGAGAATGTCTTTGCATAGGTGATATCCAACTGCTTGCGTTCTTCGGCAGAAAGTTTACCGGCTTCGCCTCTTTTCTCTACCTGCCATAAACCGGTCAATCCGGCCGGACCCATGAAACGGTCGATGTGCTCATCGCTTGTCAGCAATTCGGCTTCGTAGAGTGGGAGAGGACGGTTGCCTACTATTGACATATCCCCCTTTAAAATATTAATAAGCTGGGGTAATTCGTCAATACTATATTTACGGATAATACGTCCTATCTTTGTTATTCGCGGGTCATTTTCCAATTTAACGAAAGCATTGCTTTTTTCTTTGGACTTCTTGTTGATGTAGTCTTCTTCGGAGATTACGAAATCGTCCGATATCAGGAGGATTTCTTCTTCGTCGGCTTCTTCATTAATATCCGGTTCCAGTTCTTCCCCCCAAATATCCTCATCTTCCTGTTGATACTGGTTAAGAGCATTGAAATCCTTTAAATGCTTGTCGGCATCAGTGTACATCGAACGGAATTTAAGGAAGTCGAATATCTGATAGTTACTTCCTACTCGCTTGGATTTGTAGATAATGGGACCCTTGCTTTCTAACCGGATAGCTAATGCAGTAAATATTAGGAGAGGAGAAAGGCATAATATCGCCATTCCCGAAAAGAATATATCAAAAGTTCGTTTCCATAAAGGCAACCGGAAAGCATTAATATTTTGTGTTTTAAGCTGAAGTGCCTTTATTTTCTGATCTTTTCTTCGTTTAAGGAAAGTCGATAAGTCCTTTAAAGCCTCTTGGCTCGTTTCATATTTGATTGTATTGTTAATGCCGGCTTTAAGATATTCGGATGCTTCTTCCTTAGACAAGGAATCGATGACGAGTATCATATAAAGTCCCGGATATTTTTTGCGCATGTATTGGATATCTGCAATATCTTGGGATAAGTTCACCTGTTCGAAAAATAGGGCTGCGTCATATTTTTCGCGTATTTTCTCCAATACTTTGACAGCTTTGCTACAATTGGACGCAGCATAGAATACCCCAATACTTAGTCGGGAGAGTAGTTCTATTGTTTTGCTATCTCTGCCTATATAAACAAAATATTGCATGTGTAGAAGACCCGGTATTAGTCAATAATCTTTTTGATTCGGATTTTGAGTTCCAATGGGTTGAATGGTTTCAGGATATAGTCTTCTGCTCCCTCTTCCAGTAGTCTGATTCTTTCCGTTGTACTTTCTTCGCTGGATAACATAACGATAGGAATTGACTTGAATAATTCATTGTTCTTCATGTATCTTAAAAATTCATCACCCATCATAAGAGGCATACGAATGTCTGAAATAATGAGGTCAGGTACATTGCCTTCATTAAGCCATTCTATTGCTTTGATGGGATCTTCCAAATAGGTAAAATCATACTCTTTTCCTAGATACACACCGGCCACTTTTCCGATTGTCGATTTATCGTCGACTAGTAATATTTTTTTCTTCATACGAATAGACCTTTCTATCGCTTGCTTTGTTATTTGATTTATTGATTGAGATTGTTGCCACATTATATTTGTGATACACTGCAAATATAGATATTATTTTAGAATAATCTCCATTCTGGAGAGTAAAATTCGTGATATATGTTTTTTTTCTATTAATTGCGACTAACAGTATCTTGATGAAAAAACACGGATTTCAACTTTCATGAAATCCGTGTTGATGATTGACTGTTTGGCTTATTTATAGACTCTTGATGAATCAAAAGTTTTCCACCATTCTTCATTCTTAGTACCGCCACTTGTTACCCAACTTTCGAACAGCGAGTAAGCAGATTTGATATTCACATATTCCAAAGGCCATTTGAAGTCTGTCGGAACCATGATTCCCCATGCCAGGTTATCTTTACTGATGTAATATCTTTTGCGAGAAGTAGAGCTATCGTCGTTGTTGCCTCCGAACAAGTCGGTATTTGCTAACTTAGTGGGTTGGTAACCGACGATATGGATCTCTTTACGCTGGTTTCTGTTTCCTTCTACGAAGATGAACACATTCAGTTTGTTGATATTAAGCTCATCCACAGAAATTGGGTTACTGAACTTGATAGTGAAACTGATATTTTTAGGATTCGTATTGGCAGAATGATCTTTAATGGTATTAATCTGTTCGTAACGGTCTCTTCCCAATGCGTTGTGAGCATCGTCAAATAATGGGATAACAGCATAGTCCTGGCCGTTCTCAATCTTATTACTATTCACATTAAAGTTTTTAGCAAGAGAGTTATCACTGAACACCACCGGTTGTGTGATAGCACTGGCAGGAACACCGTCCAGCATGATAGCAGCTCCGATGCTCTTCGTAGCTCCGGCAGCCGATAAATCAAGACTTAGCGTGAACTCTTCTGCCTTATTATCCTTGTTGATGGAAATCTTTCTTTCTTTGATAATCAAAACAAGGTCGTTCATATCGTAATCTCCATATAAAGGCCACTGGTCTTCAAATAGATAAGCGTAATTACGAGTGTCATCCATGATGATCGGGAATTTAGGATCTTCTGGTTCTTCTCCTTCATTTCCATTATTCTTAGTACCCGTGCAGACATCTATCACGACTTTGGATTCTCCCATTTTAGTGAAGTATGCGCCATTTTGTACATAGAAGTTGTTCCAATATGGGCTCTTTTCAACATGATTATCACATTCAATAACTAAGTTTCCGTCATACGTAAAACCTTGTCCGGTTATAACCGGAGATTTTATCATAGAAGTATTTTCGCCCTTTCCGTAAAATTTAGCATGAGCTGTATTCATGTAAATACTTGTAGTTGCATCCAGCATAGAACCATTGCTCAAGTTGACTGTCCCATTAACAAACTCCATCGTAGGAGCTTTTAAATATCCTTGGGTAAAGTTGAATGTTGCTCCGTTTGCATAGAAAGAAGTTGTGGCTTCCAGGCTGCAAGCATTGTTGAATGTTGTATTGGTGAGGCTTATAGTTGTAAATCTCATGATGTTGTTATTGGTAGCAACAGCATCAGAATTTGCAATTAATTCCTTACCATAAATCTCTCCGTTATTTTCTAGTGAGAAATTAGATGGCAGATTTAATGTACCTTCAAGCTCAATTTTATTATCATTCACAATTTTTGTGTTAGAATTGATTGAGATGTCTCTGCTTGTTATGGTTCCTTCGTTGTAGAGTGTTGCACCGGAATGCAGAATCATGGTATTTGTTACCGCCAGTGTCCCCCAGTTTCTTAATGCAGCAGGCGCTCCATTAGTGAATGATACATCGTCTGCGTTTACTTCTCCTTTTTCCATGATAGTCAGCATGGAGTTTCTGATGAATGTCATGGTTCCTGATGCATTAATCTTTGCATTGTTCATCACAATGATTTCAATTCCGTTCTGGAATTGGAAAGTTGCAGGAATAGTCCATTGGGCATCTACATAAACTCTGGTTGCAATATCACCGTCATATCCGTCAAATTTGAATATACCATTATAGTCAGAGGTGATTTTGTAATTAGCATTACGCAGTAAAGTAGTTCCTGTCATTTCTGTAACTTCCTTAGCGTCAGCTGGTATGGAAGAATAATCCGGTTTTTCAAATGCGAGGCTTCTTGTAGCGGCACCACGACTCATTAATGCTCTATTTTGTGCTGCAGATTCTGCATAATAGAGCTTACAGGTAATATTATCGCTGTTTTCCGGCACATCGAACTGATATACCTGTTCACGTCCTCTTGGGTCGGTTTGTTTCACGTAAATACCCTTTTGAGTGGGAAGCAGGCTGACAGCAGCTGTAAATTTAAAGTTGTTTTCTTTGTTAGCTGTCCTTGTAGCGAGTACGGAAGCATTTTCGTTAGTCAAAGGATCTTCTGCATATATTTCAATTAAATAAGCAAATTGCCCTCCTTCTTCATCTTTCACTTCGACTGAAACATTTTTAGTGGTTATCATGTTCCAATTGATATCATCGGGAGCAGCAAAGCCATCTCCCATCGGGTTAGGTGTTTCATAAGACGGATCATAGAGATCCTTTCCGGAGTCCACACAACTAAACATAGTACCTGCCATTGCTATTGCAATAATGGGCACAAATTGAACTGTTTTTTTCATCATAATGTATTATTGCTTGATTGTTTGTAACCAAATCCATCACAAAAATAACTGCATATCTTTTATTGGAAATGTTTTTTCTGTTATTTTATAGAGTGAAAACAACTATACTTCTGTTTTGGTTCTTCTTTGGCTCGTTTAGGTTTGATGAAGTCTCGATGATGGTGAAGAGAAATCCCTTGATTTTCACTTTTATAAGACTGCTCTGCTTAAAATGAAAATCAAAGGATTATATTAAGTGTATTTAATTTAAGACTTAGTAATTTCTCCTATTAAGCAGGAGTTCATTTTATATCGGATATCCTTGTTGGGTAATCCATGTCCCAATAAAAACATGAGTTTTGTTATGGCACATTCGGGAGTACTGTCATATCCGCTGATTACACCTGCTTCCAAAAGGTGCATTCCTGTTTCATAACGTCCCATCTCTACTGCTCCGGAGGCACATTGTGTGATGTTGACAATGATAATTCCACGATCGGTAGCCTCTTTTAGCTGACGGATGAACCATTCCTTTTGCGGGGCATTTCCCGAACCGAAGGTTTTCATGACAACTGCCTTCAATCCGGGAACATGAAGCAGAGAAGTTACGATACTCTCCTGAATACCAGGGAAGAGAGTCAAAATAACTACATTGGTGTCAAATAGATAATGCGGCTTTAATGGTTTTGTCGGATCTGGTTTCCGGATAAGATGGGGTTCATATTTGATGTGGATACCTACCCGTGCCAAGGTGGATAATTGAAAGAGCGGAAAGCGTTAAAATTCTCCGCATTAATTTTGGTGGTACGGTTGCCACGCATCAAATGATTTTCAAAGAAAATACAAACTTCAGGAACGATGGCCGTACCATCCGGGTTTTTGGCAGCTGCGATTTCAATGGCTGTGATGAGATTTTCTTTTCCGTCTGTGCGCAAAGTTCCGATTGGTAGCTGGGAACCGGTGAGAATGACGGGCTTGCTTAGGTTTTCGAGCATAAAGCTTAATGCAGAGGCTGTGTAAGCCATCGTATCTGTTCCGTGAAGGATGACAAAACCATCAAAATAATCATAATTGTAATTGATAATCTTTACTAGCTTTGCCCAGTAAGCAGGTTCCATATCCGAAGAGTCGAGAGGGGGATCAAATTGGTAGGAAGAGATGCGGTAGTTGAATCTTTTTAGTTCGGGTACATGCTTAAGCAAATGATCGAAGTTGAAGTTTTCTAAGGCACCTGTTTCCGGATTCTCTATCATTCCGATAGTTCCACCCGTGTAAATTAACAAAACGGAAGGGGTTTCTGCTCTCATAATTGTTGAATTACTGTTAAAACGCTGGCAAAGATAGGAAAAAATAGTGATTTATGATTTATGAATTATGATTTATGAGTTTTCGAATGATTTTGTAGATTTATCATTCATGTGAACCTCCCTCACGTCCCTCACACTTGATTAATTTATTAGAATTACCAATGACCTGGATTCAACTGCTGATTCGCATAAATCATAATTCATAAATTATAAATCATAAATCATTTCACCGCTTCTTTTAATTTAAGGATGGCTTTTTCCGGGTCTTTTTCTTCTTCGAGCAGAGTAACGAACTTACTGCCGATGATAGCTCCGGAAGCGTGTTCGCAAGCTGCCTGGAACGTTGCTTTATTGGAGATGCCAAATCCTATCATCAACGGATTGTTCAGATGCATATCTTTTATTTTCTTGAAGTATGCCTGTTTTTGTTCGTTGAAATTCTGTTGTGCTCCGGTAGTTGCTGCTGATGAAACCATGTAAATGAATCCGTCGGTATGTGTATCTATTTCGCGTACCCGTTCTTCGCTGGTCTCCGGTGTGATGAGCATAATCACTTTAATGTTGTAGCGCTCGGCAATGATACGATAATGTTCTTGATAATCACGGAAAGGGAGATCGGGGATGATGACGCCATCAATACCGCATTCCACGCATTTACGGCAGAAGTTTTCAAATCCGAATTGCATGATTGGATTTAAGTACCCCATGAATACAAGTGGTATTTTTACGTCCTTGCGAATATCCCGCAATTGTTCAAAAAGAAGTTTTAAAGACATGCCGTTGCGCAATGCTTGGGTAGCGGCATTCTGGATAACAATGCCGTCTGCCATCGGATCACTGAAAGGAATACCGATTTCAATCATGCTTACTCCATGTTTTTCGAGTGTGCGGATTACATTGGCAGTACCATCTAAAGTGGGGGTGCCGGCACAAAAATAAATAGAAAGTATGTCTTTCTTGTTGCTATTGAAAAGTTGATTAATTCTATTCATGACGTTGGAATTTTAAAGTGATGATTTTAATTCGTTTAAAAATGTCCGGATACGCTCCGGATCTTTTTCTCCCGGTTTGGTTTCAAAACGGCTGTTGAGATCATATCCGGCAAGCCGGGGATGCTTGAATTCTTTCAGGGCATTGGCACTGTATGAGTTGATACCTCCGCTCAAAAGGAAAGGTACATCTCCGTTATATGTGTGTAATATGCTCCAATCAAATTGATTTCCCGAACCACCATATTGCTCGCATTTGGTATCGAACAGAAAAAGATCACAGACTTTTTCGTAGTCATACACCTTTTTCAAGTCTTTGGGGCGGTCTACGGAAAAGGCCTTGATGATTTTCAATCCGGTAGAATGTAAGGACCGGCAGTATTCCGGCGATTCATTTCCGTGGAGTTGCACATCATTCAGTCCGAAACGATCAGCATACATGCTGACCACTTGCTTATCTTCATTGACAAAGACGCCGACACGCCGGGCATGAGTGGGCAGGTAAGCCGGAAGCTCGTAGACACATCGGGGAGATTTAGGATAAAAGATGAATCCCAGCATATCTATGCCTTCGATAGCCTCTACGTCCTGTATGTTTTCAGCTTCTCGCATACCGCATACTTTGATAATTTTTCCGTTAATCATAGGGCTGTCCGTTTTGAATAATTAGTTTATTGAATGGCTTGCAGGAAATTCTGTAAAGTTTCTCCCGGTCGCTGTGTTTTCATAAATGTTTCGCCGATCAGGAATCCCCGGAATCCGGCTGCCCGGAGGCGTTTAACTATTTCCGGATCGGAGATGCCGCTTTCAGATACCAGTACCGCATCTTGAGGAAGTTGTCCGACCAGGCGGAAAGAGTTTTCTACATCGGTGAAGAAAGTACCCAGATTACGGTTGTTGATACCTACCATATCTATTCCTTTGTTAATGTACGCCAGTTCTTCGGAACTATGAATCTCTAATAAGACCTCCAGTCCTAATTCATGGGCTTTCTCTGCCAGTTCATTGCACTTTTCCAGTTCTAGTGCGGCTGCGATGAGAAGTACGGCATCTGCACCAACAATTTTAGCTTGGTAAAGCTGGTATTCATCAATGATGAAGTCTTTTCTAAGAATGGGAATTTCCACCAAAGGGCGTGCGGCGCGGATATCTTTCAGGCTTCCTCCGAAAAACTTCTCATCAGTAAGGATGGAAAGGGCGGAGGCACCTGCCGCTGCATAGGAGGGAACGATCTCTTCCGGACACGCTTCTTCTTGTATCCATCCTTTGGAAGGAGAGCGCCGCTTGAACTCGGCGATAATACCTGATGCGGAAGAGGCTAATGCCTGCTTCATAGAGCGGAGAGTCGGAGATTCGCTGATACCTTCCTGTAATTGTTCGATAGAAATAGCCTGCTTTTGCAGGTCAACTTCAAATCGTTTGTTTGCTATAATCTCGGATAATATATCTTTCATCAGTTCGTTTGTTTTTATATTTATAATCAGACTTGCTAATCGTAAATCAAATTAACTATTCAATTCAATGAATTTTTTTAGTGTTGCTAATGCACGTCCGCTTTCCAATGATTCTTTGGCAAGAGCAATACATTCTTCAATTGTCTTTTCCGGACGAATCACATGGATAGCGAAAGCGGAGTTGACTATCACTACATTTTTTTGAGCTTCCGTAGCTGTATTATTCATGATATGATCGAAAATCTTAGCTGCATCTTCCGGTGTTTGTCCGCCATCCAGATCAATATCCTTATAACGGGAGAAGCCGAGGCTTTCGGGAGTGTAAATCTTTTCATGATCGCTGGTTGCCACTTTAAACTCATTGGTCAGAGAAATTTCATCATATCCGTCAAGGCTATGAACAACGGCAAATTTCGTCTTGCTTTCCTGATAAGTATAGGTGTAAAGGCGAAGTAACGGTAGATTGTAAACTCCTAACAATTGGTAGGCAGGTAATACCGGATTTACCAATGGACCGAGCATATTGAAGAAAGTGCGCACTGCCAATCCTCTACGAACCGGAGCTACTGCTTTTAATGCCGGATTGAATAAAGGGGCATGCAGATAAGCAAGATTACATTTTTCCATGCTGCGACGCAGTTGGTCTACATCACTGGTGAATTTTACACCGTGTTGCTCCATTACATTACTGGCACCACTGACCGACGTTGCTCCATAGTTACCATGTTTCACAACCGGAAAGCCGGCTCCGGCAACTGTGAAGCAGGAAGCTGTAGAAATATTGAATGTGTTTTTTCCGTCACCTCCGGTTCCTACGATATCAATCGGAGCGAAATCACTCAAATCGACCGGAATACGCATTTCCAACAGTGCGTCACGGAAACCGCATAATTCCTCTACGGAAATATTACGCATCAGAAAGACGGTGATGAGTGAGGCCACTTGCACATCGTTATATTTCCCTTGCGCGATGTTCTGTAGAATGGTGCGCGCTTCATCGCGTCCCAAATATTGATGTTCGAAAAGTTTGTATAGAATCTGTTTCATAAGTTTAATCGTTTAAGAAGTTTTTGATAATTTCTTTTCCTTGCGGAGTTAATACTGATTCGGGATGGAACTGAATACCATGTACATTATACGTTTTATGGCGGATTGCCATGATTTGTCCCTCCTGGCTTTCTGCTGTTATTTCCAGACAGTCCGGAAAACCTTCCCGGCTGACTACCCAGGAATGATATCTTCCGACAGGGATTTCTTTTCCTAATCCTTCAAAAAGCAGGTCCTGACGAATGATACTTACCGGAGTTTGTACGCCATGATATACTTCTTTGAGGTTTTCCAGACGTGCTCCGAAGGCTTCGCCGATAGCCTGATGACCCAGGCAGACCCCCAGAATGCTTTTGGTCGGAGCATATCTCTTAATAATAGGTAGTAACAAGCCGGCTTCTTCGGGTATGCCCGGTCCGGGAGACAGGATGATTTTATCAAAACGATCTACTTCATCAAGCTCTATCTGGTCGTTGCGGACTACTTCTATATCTGTAGCCCCTAATTCTTTCACTACATGCAGCAGGTTATAAGTGAAAGAGTCGTAGTTATCTAAAAGTAATATTTTCATTTTTATTGTCATTGTAAAATGGTTGTTCAAATACTATCTCTGCTTTTCTGCCTAAAGAAATAGAAGCGTTTAGGCAACGGGAATCTTTTTTCAGGCAACAGCAATTATTTTTTAGGCTGACTATTTGGGACGGTTAATTTTTTAGTTTGACAGCTAAATCAATTGCTTTTTTCAGTGCTCCCAGTTTATTGTTCACCTCTTGCAGTTCGTATTCATCTTGGCTGCGTGCTACGATACCTCCTCCGGCCTGGAACCAGAGTTCGTTGTTGCGGCTTACAAAAGTACGGATGGTGATTGCTTGGTTTAATTCGCCATTCAATCCGATAAAACCGATACAACCACCGTAGGCTCCACGATTATGTGGCTCGATTTCACTGATTAACTGCATAGCGCGTACTTTGGGGGCGCCGCTTAACGTACCGGCCGGGAACGTGTCAATAAACGTTTTTATTTTGTCTGCGCCTTCATTCAGCATACCGCTGACACGGCTTACCAAATGAATAACATGGCTATAATATTGCGGTTCCTTATAGAATACCACGCGTACGTCATGGCAATTACGTGAAAGATCGTTTCTAGCAAGATCAACCAGCATGACATGCTCTGCATTTTCTTTAGGGTCGGCCAGTAAAGCCTCTGTCAATTCGCGGTCTTTTACTGTGTCTCCCGTGCGACGGGTGGTTCCGGCAATCGGATCAATGTAGCGCGGCCGTTTTCGATTTTGCAATGTGTTTCCGGTGAAGAACCAAAGATACGATATCCTCCGAAGTCGAAATAGAAAAGATAAGGAGAAGGATTGATGCTGCGGAGTGCGCGATAAACTTTGAAATCATCCCCAGCGTATGGTTGGATAAATCTTCTGGAAAGCACGATTTGGAAAACATCTCCGCGCATACAGTGTGCGATTCCTTTGCGCACATTTGCTTTGTGTTCTTCGTCGGTGATGGGGCTGGTTACGGGGCCTGTTACAGAGAAATTATAGGAAGCATAATTCCGGTTTTCGATGGCTGCTTCCAGTTCCGGCAAACCGCTTTCTTCTCCTTCGGACAACATTTCAACTAATGTCAGCTCATTTTTGAAATGATTGAAAACAATGACATACTTATATAATATGTATAGTAAATCCGGAGCATCGTTTTGCTCATCATGACTTTCTTTCACCGGGATATGCTCGAAGTACTTCACGGCATTAAACGTCGTGTATCCGTAAAGCCCGCATACATTCTTATTATCTCCGGTCACCTGGAACTGATTGATAAACCGGTTTATGGCCTTTTCTACATTGAATGTTTTTGTCAGCGGTTCTTCCGTACGGCTATTATCGGGATAGTTGGCAGTGACAATGCCACCGTTTACACCGATGCTTGCCAAGGGACAAAGGGCTATAAATGACAGGGAATTTTCTCCGGCATGATAATCGGAACTTTCCATTAATGCGGATTGAGGATACATGTCGCGCACTTTCAGATAAATGCTGACGGGAGTATGCATGTCTCCGAGCACTTGTTTGCTATGGGTAGTATAATTAAATGTTTTCATTTCTATAATTGCTTGATTATTGATTGCGAATGATGGTTGACTAATTATTTATAGCTGTTCGTTAAACGACAAATAGGTTTCAATATCTTTGTCTCCTCGTCCCGAAACAGTCAATACAACGATATCTTCCGGCTTGAACTTCAATTTTTTCAAAGCTCCTAATGCATGGGCGGATTCCAATGCAGGGATAATACCTCGAGTTTGGTTAGTTCGTAGGCAGCTTCTATCGCTTCGTCGTCGTTGATTGCCAATACGTTGGCACGGCTTTGGGCGGCAAGGTTAGCGTGTATCGGACCAATGCCCGGATAATCTAGTCCGGCGGAAATGGAGTATGGTTCCTCTATCTGTCCGTCCTCGTTTTGGATGACATAGGTACGTGCTCCGTGGATAATTCCCATTTTGCCGAGTTGGATGGTAGCGGCGGTCATTCCGGTTTCTATTCCTTTACCTCCCGCTTCCGCCAGGATAATGCCTACCCGTTCGTCGTTGATATAATGATAAATCGTTCCGGCAGCATTACTTCCTCCTCCCACGCAGGCTATCAGATAATCCGGATAATCGCGTCCTTCTTTTTCTTGCAGTTGCTTTTTGATTTCTTCGCTGATAACAGATTGCAGACGTGCTACCATGTCAGGGTAGGGATGAGGACCTACGGTAGATCCGATGATATAATAAGTGTCGGCAGGATGACAGCACCAGTCGCGGATCGCTTCGTTGGTTGCATCTTTCAGAGTCATGTTGCCGGAAGTAACGGGGATAACGGTGGCTCCCAACATTTTCATTTTCTCTACATTGATGTGCTGGCGTTCTACGTCCGTCTTTCCCATATAAACGATACATTCCATATCCATCAATGCACAGACGGTAGCTGTTGCTACTCCATGTTGTCCGGCTCCGGTTTCGGCGATGATACGCTTCTTTCCCATGCGGCGTGCCAGTAAGATTTGTCCGATGGTGTTGTTGATTTTGTGAGCACCTGTATGATTCAGGTCTTCCCGTTTCAGATACAACTTGCAACCGTACTTTTCAGAAAGGCGTTTGGCCAGATAGAGTGGGGAGGGACGTCCTACGTAGTCACGTAGCAACTGGTCGAACTCCTTCTTAAAATCTTCGCTTTCAATCACTTCGAGGTACTTATTCGTTAGTTCCTCAACACATTTGTGGAGGATTTCTGGTACGTAAGCACCGCCGAATTCTCCGTAATAGCCATCCTGGTCAACTAAAAAACTTTTCATAATCCTATCTGTATTTTTATGTTATTATTGAATCTGTTTTGAAACGGGTAAATAAAAAGAGCCCTGTCGCAGGTTGCGACAGGGCTCTTTCAAATTTGTTATATCTTTAATGAGGTATATACATACGAGCACTGCTCCCTTACGACTGTCGGAGTTGTAACGGGCGCCACCACCAATATGTATTTACTAACATTGTTCTCATTGTCTTTTGTAATTTTATGGGGGCAAATATAGACACTTTGTTTGAAACAGCAAACAAAATATGACTTTTTTTCTCTTTTGCCTTCATTTTTCTGATATAGAACAATTTTCAACCAGAACTGTTCTTATAAATATTGAATATTTAAACAAAAACAATTATGAAACAGAGAAAAGTTTTAGTAGGTATCGCTATTGCCATTTTCATTATATTATTATTGTATTGGTTATTGGTAGCAGAGGATATGAAACCCTGGTTGTCGGCTATGGTTCCTTCCGTGGCACAACAATTCTTTGCTTGATTCTGACAGGCTTCGGATAAATCATGTATCTTTGCAAGGATAGTGACTAATAACCAAAATAATAACAATAGACTAAGATATGGAAAATTTTATTTTTCAAAATCCCGTGAAACTAATCATGGGAAAAGGGATGATTGCCCGGCTGGCTAAAGAAATACCGTTAGACAAACGTATTATGATTACTTTTGGCGGCGGAAGCGTGAAGAAAAACGGAGTGTACGATCAGGTAAAGGAAGCATTGAAGGACCATTTTACGGTAGAATTTTGGGGAATCGAGCCCAATCCTGCTATCGAAACTCTCCGTAAAGCGATTGCTTTGGGAAAAGAAGAGAAAGTGGATTATTTGCTGGCTGTTGGCGGCGGTTCTGTTATTGACGGTACGAAATTGATTTCCGCAGGAATCCTGTATGATGGTGATGCCTGGGATTTAGTACTTGCCGGACGCCCGGTAACTCATACTGTACCTCTTTCCACTGTATTGACTTTGCCTGCTACCGGTTCGGAAATGAATAACGGAGCAGTTATTTCCCGTCGCGAAACGAAAGAGAAATATCCTTTTTATGCCAACTATCCAATCTTCTCTATTCTTGATCCGGAAGTAACTTTTACCTTGCCACCTCATCAGGTAGCTTGTGGATTGGCTGATACCTATGTTCATGTGATGGAGCAATATATGACTACTTCCGGACAGAGTCGCGTTATGGACCGTTGGGCGGAAGGTATTCTACAAACTTTGGTGGAGATTGCTCCGAAAATTCGTGAAAACCAGCATGATTATCAACTGATGGCTGATTTTATGCTTTCGGCTACAATGGCATTGAATGGATTTATTGCTATGGGAGTGTCTCAAGACTGGGCTACTCACATGATCGGGCATGAAATTACTGCTTTGCACGGATTGACACATGGCCATACGTTAGCCATTGTTCTTCCTGCCACGTTGCAAGTGCTTCATGAAGAAAAAGGGGATAAGCTTTTGCAGTATGGTGAAAGAGTTTGGGGAATTACTTCCGGTACAAGAGAAGAGCGGATTGATGAAGCAATTTGCCGTACCGAAGAATTTTTCCGTTCACTGGGACTGACTACACGTTTGCATGAAGAGAACATCGGACAGGAAACTATTCTGGAAATCGAACGCCGCTTCAATGAACGTGGTGCTAAATATGGTGAGAATGGAAATGTAACAGGTGCTGTTGCTCGTAGAATATTAGAGACTGCACTTTAGGCACACTCTTACATGAAGTTTATAGAATAAGAAGGTTTCCGAAAAATCCTTCTTGCTAAATAAAATGTGTACCCTAAAAGTTGGATATAAAACTTTTGGGGTACATTTCATTAGTAGTGGTAATAATGTAAAGTAGCGGGGCAGTATTATCATCTTACAGGGTATACTTCATAATCAGTAGCAGTAGAAAGAATGATTTTATAAATCCAAGGCTTTTCGGTATTCTGCTTACTATTTCTCAATTTTCTCTGTTCTTGGAATTTTGAACCAGAAACAAGAACCTTCTCCTTCTTTAGATTCCGCTCCGATAACTCCTCCCAGCCGCTCTACTATGACACGACAGATGGCTAGTCCGAGACCTGTTCCTTTAATAAACGAATTCAGTTTGACGAAACGTTCGAACACCTTGTCTATTTTGTCAGCAGGAATTCCGATACCTGTATCTTTTACATAAAAGTATATTTCATCACTTGCTTCTTCAATCCGGTATCCCATTTCGATAGAACCTTTGGAAGTGAACTTTAAGGCATTGTTTGTAAAGTTGATGATAACCTGTGATAAGCGTATGCGGTCTGTATTAATAATACATTGATTTGCTCTCTCTGTGAATACGATTTGTACGTCCGGTGAAGAGTTTTTTTCTTGCATTTGTCTGCAAATACCTTCCATCAGTTCATTAATGTCAGTTTGCGCAAATGTGAATTCCATAGTACCGGCTTCGATTTTGGAAAGATCCAGAATATCGTCTATCAGTTGCAATAATAAGATGTTGTTGCTGGAGATTATTTTCACGAACTCCTGTTTCTCTTCTTCCTCCTCTGTCTGACAAACCATTTCGGAAAATCCTACAATTGCGTTTAGTGGGGTTCGTATTTCATGGCTCATATTAGCGAGAAAGGCAGATTTTAGTCGATTGGATTCTTCGGCTTTTTCCTTTGCCTCTTGCAACATTCTGTTCATTTTTAGTTTTTCAGTGATGTTTTCAAAACGAAGTAATCCGCCAATAATTTCAGTTTCTTTTTCGTCGCCAAAAACGGGAGTTGCGGTCACTTCAAAATCGACATCGTCTACTCTGATTGTATGTCGGATTATTTTGCCTTGTTCGATTGCTTTCTTGAAAGCACATTGTCCACATGGTTCATTACGAAGTGCACTGGTCTGATAGCAAATTTTTCCCGGTATGTATCGTCTTCCTTTTACCAGGCTGGCGATTTGTCTTGTTTCTTCCCATTGCACCCGGTAATTTTTATCAATATAGATAAGCCCGAAGTCAATACTTTTTAGAGCTAGTTTCTGCTTCTTCAATGCTTTTTCCAGTTCTTCTTTGGCTGCAACCAATTCTCTTTCATAATTCTTGAGTTGAGTGATCTCCCATCGGGTTGCGAGCAGCCATCTTTTTTCCCCTTCCCATGAAATAATTGATTTTACAGCAATCGTATCATGGGTGATTCCATCGGGAGTGATATATTTTTCTTCTTTGCGGTATACTTTGCCTTCTTGTACGAGTTCTTTGTCGATATTCCGGTATTTTTCTCCTCTTTCTTCTCCGTATATTTCGTAGTCAGTATGTCCGATGGCTTCTTCACTGCTAATGCCGGATTGAGCGGCTGATTCTTTATTCCAGTAATAGTATCGAAATCATTTGTAATGTCTTTTACGAAGATAGGAAAAGGAAGGTTGTCGAGAATGTCAAAAGAGAAACGGTAGGAATGATTGGTTTTTTTAATCGTTTTTTGTAATTTACGGATTCTATATAATAAGATGCTGATGATAAGGAGTAAAATAATTACCAGTAAATAATTATAACTCCAATATGCTTCACTAATCCAAGAAATTAACAAAATATTGTTTGCCATAAAATGTTTGATATAAATAAGGTTGTAAAGATATGAATTGTTCTCTGAATTATCAAAAGATAATACATAAATATATTTGATTTTCAACCTTATATTGTGACAGTGTAATAAAATGTGATGGATAAATGGGGACGTATGGTGTCTTTTATTTCCTGTATGGTATGATATTTTGCTTAATTTTGATTCTTTTTTTAGAGGTAAAATGTATTAAAATATTAAATGATGTCTCATGAACTAAAATCATTTCTAATTTGTTTTAATAACGCTGGAGTATTTTCTATTTTTGTTCACCTAAATTAGTTTTGATAGAGTCAAAATAAAATAATCATTTAATTACGTATGCTGATAACCATTATTATTCTCGTTCTTTCGGCTGTCTTTTTCGTGAACGGCAAGGTTCGTTCGGATATTGTGGCGCTATGTGCGCTGATAGCCTTACTTGTTTTTCAGATATTAACTCCTGACGAGGCACTCTCCGGTTTTTCCAATTCGGTAGTCATTATGATGATCGGATTGTTTGTTGTAGGAGGGGCTATTTTCCAGACGGGACTGGCAAAAATGATTAGTTCCCGAATTCTTAAACTTGCGGGAACCAGTGAGATCCGGTTGTTTCTATTGGTGATGTTGGTGACTTCTGTCATTGGCGCGTTTGTCAGTAACACAGGTACGGTGGCATTGATGCTTCCTATTGTTGTTAGTCTGGCGATGAGTGCCGGCATGAATCCCAGCAGGCTGTTGATGCCGTTGGCTTTTGCAAGTAGTATGGGAGGTATGATGACTCTGATTGGTACTCCGCCGAACCTTGTGATACAGAATACGTTGACTTCCGCCGGACTTGAGCCGCTTTCTTTCTTCTCTTTCCTGCCTGTCGGCATTGTCTGTGTAATTGTCGGTACACTGGTTCTGATGCCGCTTAGTAAATGGTTTCTTTCTAAAAAAGGCCAGAAAGATGATAATAAACGTTCGGGCAAGTCATTGAAACAGTTGGTTAATGAATATGGACTTTCCAGTAATTTGTTTCGTTTACAGGTGATAAAAGATTCAAGGCTTTTGGGGAAGACAATTATTGATCTGGATATTCGCCGTAAATATGGTTTGAATATTATGGAAGTTCGTCGTGGTGATGCATCGCAACATCGTTTTCTAAAAACGATTACTCAAAAGTTTGCTGCACCGGACACGATGTTAGAAGTAGAGGATATTTTGTATGTGACTGGAGACTTTGATAAGGTGCAACTCTTTGCGGAAGATTACCTGTTGGAGATCTTGGGCGACCATGCAACGGAAGAAACAAAAAGTACGACTAATTCGCTTGATTTTTATGATATCGGTATTGCTGAAATAGTATTGATGCCATCTTCTAATTTGATAAACCAGACAATTAAAGCAGCTGGTTTCCGTGATAAGTTTAATGTGAACGTATTGGGGGTTCGTCGTAAAAAGGAATATTTATTGCAAGATTTGGGGAATGAGCGTATTCATAGTGGTGACGTGCTTTTGGTGCAAGGAACATGGAATAATATAGCCCGTCTTAGCAAGGAAGATGCTGATTGGGTTGTTTTGGGACAACCTTTGGCGGAAGCGGCTAAAGTTACGTTAGATTATAAAGCTCCGGTAGCAGCTGCTATTATGGTGTTAATGGTGGCAATGATGGTTTTTGATTTCATTCCGGTAGCTCCGGTTACAGCCGTTATGATAGCGGGTATATTGATGGTGCTTACGGGATGTTTCCGCAATGTGGAAGCGGCTTATAAAACGATCAACTGGGAAAGTATTGTATTGATTGCTGCCATGCTCCCTATGTCTCTGGCATTGGAGAAAACGGGAGCTTCGGAATATATTTCCAATACATTGGTGAACGGTTTGGGATCATATGGACCGATTGCATTGATGGCAGGTATTTATTTTACGACTTCGTTGATGACGATGTTTATTAGTAATACGGCTACCGCTGTTTTGCTTGCTCCGATTGCTTTGCAAAGTGCCATACAGATTGGAGTCAGTCCGGTTCCTTTCCTGTTTGCCGTGACGGTAGGTGCAAGTATGTGTTTTGCTTCTCCGTTCTCTACGCCGCCTAATGCCTTGGTGATGCCTGCCGGACAATATACCTTTATGGATTATGTAAAAGTAGGATTGCCATTGCAGATTATTATGGGAATCGTGATGATTTTTGTATTGCCATTGATTTTCCCCTTTTAGTCTTTGATTTTTATCTTGTCAGTGGGGGAGATGAAAGAAATAGAGATTTGTAGCGCTGAATCTTTGTCTTTTTATGAAGAGTTGCATATTTCCATGCAACTCTTTTTTTGCTGTATACTATTGAATAAATAGTATTAAAATTTTAATATTCAACGATATAACTAACTGTCTTCTAATATAAATAATTAGAGTGAGGCGTTTTAAAAGATGTTAACTGCAAATCGGAAAATGCAATGTAATCTGTATAATGTTTATAAATACAATTATCTTTGTGCGTCATTGCTGATTATTGATTAGTAGTGATTTATGTTTTTCGCAAATAAAACAAACTAAAGCATTAAAAGATTATGAAACAGAACATTGCAAAAGTATTCACTTTCTCGTTGTTGGCGTCTTCCATCAGTTTTATCAGTTGTGTTGATAATGAGAAAAATCTGTTTGATGCAGATCAACTGAAGCAAATTTACGAAGAAACTTTTCCTGTAAAAAACATCGATCTTGATGGTGATTGGACAGTGTCACGAAGTGTGATAGCGTGTGTGTCAGTTAATGGAGATCAGGGAGTAGATTATAAGATACAAATATTTGATGCCGATCCATTAAGTCCGGGAAGTACAGCAAAACTCTTAGCGGAAGGAACTGTCAATCAAAGTACGACTTTGAATGTGGTGATGGATTGTGCAACAGCGCTTGATAAGGTGTTTGTTGCACGCATAGATGAGCACAAACGCTATCTGGTTCAACCGGTAGCGATTGAAAATGGTACAGTGACAGCGCATTTAGGAGACGCACATTATATATGGATATACAGGAGCACAACGTCTCATGTTGAATACAGGGAATGCTAGTACCCCTCTTACAGATATATACACTCTTGAAGTGAACGTCAAACTTAAGAATGCAATATCTGTCCCTAGTGTGACAGATGGCTTAGACTTCTTCATTGCTTATCAGGGGATAGGTCAAAAGAGAACGGAAATCCATTTGACTCATTTTAATTCGGCTACGGCGAATGGGCAATTGGCAGATAATGAAGTGCTCGAAGTAATCAAGGCAGTTAATAATACTTGGGCTCTTTGTGTTCCTGATAAATTTGCTTATCCAACAGAAACAACAGTGATAACGAATGCATATTCTAAATTTGCAGATTGGGCACACGATCAGAGCTCAACCACAGATTGGTATAAGACTGTTAGTAGTGACAAGGTGATTCAGTACTAAACTTTTCGTCATCTCTACACTTTTTACATAAAGTTTTAGAATCCCTGATTATACTGACGATTGTTTGTGTAATCAGGGATTTTGCTATCTCACATGTTTTGTTATTTTTCTCTGTTAGCAAGCAAAAACCTTTAAAATGCTGAAAATTTTGCTTGTTTTGTACAAAAGCACCGTGTTTTTATCGGAAAAGCATCGTTATATTTGTGAAAAACATAAGGATAAAGTAAGCAAAAGATGCGGATAATGTCACCAAAAGCTATGGATAGAGTAAGCAAACCATTGGGATAGTGTCGCTATGTCGTAAATATTGTTAGTATTTTCTACTTTCCTTCCATTGATTTTTCTATTTCGGTCTTTGATAATGATAAATAGAAAAGAATAAAAGGAAACTTTATTGGTATAGATAATCTCTCTTTGGTGGTAAATGTTTTGATGATGTATCAAAAAGTGTATATATCGTGCCTGATTATAGAATAACGATTTGAGCAAATTCCTCTACAGTGGCAGAAACTCTTTATTCCAATAAAAGGGAGGAAAGAAACGATTCCTGGTAGATTAAGAATTACAAAGTGTCAATGGTGACTTTTTGTAAACTATAGTTTCTATAAGATAGGTTTCATCAATTGTTAAGGCATTTTTTCTCTCTGTTACAATTATATATTTTAATGCTTTGTAACTATGAAGAGACAAAGAATAGTAGCTATGTTGAATAATAGTTGCTTGATGGCATAGCACGATAGAACTTCCGTAATGTACAAATCAAGCGATTTAAGGTTGAATAAACTTAAATCGCTTTTCTCCGCATCACTACTATCTGATCGAACCGCTTTTGTGACGGAGTGCCAACTATAATTTCCTTTGGAGGGAATCGCTTATCGAACTCATTAGCAGCTGATTTATCGACCTGATATATTTCATCTTCTATGTAACGTCCTTTAGCGTTGGCTAAAGCATTATCATATAATTCATAAACATGAAGAGCTGTGGCATACATATTATCTTCGGTGCGAATCCCTAATGTTTCAGCAGGAATGAATCTTTGCCGGAGGTAATAATCCGGATCACCGCAAAGTAAAATGGCACGAAATCCCATATCGAAAGCTCGTTCTTTGGTCAGCGCAATCATTTTTCCTCCAATACCTTTCTGTTGATATTCGGGAAGAACAGAAATAGGCCCCAGACTCAATACTTCATATTGGTTACCGTCATCTGCCATGATAAATGATTTAAGGCAGACCACATTGCCGACAATCTTGCCATTAAGTTCTGCAACAATATCGAGTTCCGGTACAAATTTGGGATGGTTACGCATGATATGGAGCAGATAATGTTCGTCACACCCCGGAGAAAAATGATTCCAAAAGGCTTCCCGTGTGACATTTTCGGTTTCATTATAATCCGAAGGTTGCTCAATTCTAAGTTTTATATCCATCTTATCAAATATATAGTTGCACAAATATAGAGAACAAAATTTGAATATTTACCTCTTTAAGGACGAATCTGTACATTATAGCAAGATGAGACAAAAACTCCCGATACAAAGTTTGAATATACACTAGTATCAGGAGCTTTTTGTATTGATGCATCAAGATTGTAGAGAATTAAACCTTGTTCATATTTTGCGTGTACAGACTATTGATGATACCGTCGAACAGTCTGATGGTAGGTACAATAATTCCGGTGGCTTTTATATGAGTAGCTATCTCGAGAAATATTTCAGCAGCAGGTACAAGAACATCGGCCCGGTCCGGTTTCAACTTATATTGCTTGATACACTGTTCGGTAGAGAGCTTTCAATGTTTCATATATATCTTGCAGTGATTTTTTTATTTCACTTTGTTTCATACTGAAAGAGAACCGTCTAAATTTTTTGCAAAAATATCAATGTGGGATGTAATCGTCATAACGATATTATTACGAACTTATTACAATGTTTATTTGTTATTTTTATATATCAGTAGAAACACTTATATTCGCAAAAGTATTGGAACAGACTCGGTTAAAAAATATAGAATTTATGAAAACAATGAATTATTCCCTTATTCGTATTCTCTTTGCACTTGTGATAGGATTGGTGCTCGTTATTTGGCCAAATGCGGCTGCCAGCTACATTGTCATTACAGTTGGTGTTGCCTTTTTGATTCCTGGTGTTATCAGCCTTTTTGGCTATTTCGGCCGGAAAAGACAGGAAGGTGAGGCGGCTCCCCGTTTCCCGATAGAAGGAATCGGCAGTTTATTATTTGGACTTTGGCTGATTGTGATGCCTGAATTCTTTGCAGATGTTCTGATGTTTCTATTGGGATTTATCCTGATAATGGGAGGAGTGCAACAGATTGCTTCTTTATCGATGGCACGTCGGTGGATGCCTGTTCCGGGAGCGTTTTACCTGGTTCCTTCATTGATTCTTATTGCAGGTATCATCGCTTTGTTTAATCCGACAGGAGCACGTAATACTGCATTTATAATTATTGGTGTGAGTAGTTTGGTTTATTCGCTTACCGAATTAATCAACTGGTTCAAGTTTACCCGTCGTCGTCCGAAGACTCCGGTGGTACATGACGATGATGATATTGAGGATGCAAAGATAATCGAATAAAAAAGAAGAGGACTGCTTCACAGCACCCCTCCCCGCAAACTTAAAACAACCAACAAAAGAAATAGATAATTTCATAACGATGAACTGTGAGTGTAAATGCGTTGCAATACAACTTGTTCGCCGTTCACCGTTTATCGTTCACCGTTCTTTTTTTCTATCTCACAAATAACAGTTCCCTGTATTTCGGAAGCGTCCACATCTGGTTGTCAACAATGAGTTCCAACTTATCGATGTGGTAGCGGATTTCTTCCAGTGCCGGAACGATCGTGTCGTGGTAGGCAATGGCTTTTTCCCGTTCGCTTTCTATCTTGTTCGCAACCTTACGAGCTTCAATCATTGCATCTACATGTTCCTTGATGAAGGCTGTGCGGTCGGCAATCTCTTCAATAAGTTCCAGGTTTTTAGCAGACAATTTCGCTGCCTTTTCTGCCGGGAAAAGAGATTGCATCTTATAGACATTATTAATTAAATCCGTTTGATATTGAGTGGCCACCGGAATGATATGGTTCATAGCCAAATCACCCAATACACGCGCCTCGATCTGAATCTTCTTCGTATATGTTTCCCATTTCACTTCGTTGCGGGCTTCCAGTTCTTTCTTTGTCATTACACCGGTAGCTTCGAACATGGCAATGGTTTCCGGTTTCAGGTAGTTATCGAAGATAACAGGAACACTGGTTTCGCAATCCAGTCCACGACGGGCTGCTTCTTTCTTCCATTCGTCGCTGTAACCATTGCCGTCAAAATGAATCGCTTTACATTCCTTGATATATCCACGGATAATTTCGAGAATGGCAGACACTTTAGGTTCTCCTTTTTCAATCAAAGCATCCACATCTTTCTTAAACTTCACCAATTGGTCTGCTACGGCAGAGTTCAATGCAATCATGGCAGACGCACAGTTTGCCTCGGAACCTACGGCACGGAACTCAAAACGGTTTCCGGTGAAAGCAAAAGGAGAGGTACGGTTACGGTCAGTATTATCAATCAACAATTCGGGAATCTGCGGAATATCCAACTTCATTCCCTGTTTGCCGCTAAGACTAATCAAATCATCTTTCGTACTGTTTTCAATGTGATCCAATACCTGCGACAATTGCTTCCCTAGGAAAGAGGAGATGATGGCAGGAGGTGCCTCATTAGCTCCCAGACGGTGGGCGTTGGTAGCGCTGGAGATAGAAGCTTTCAACAATCCGTTATGATGATAAACTGCCATCAATGTGTTTACGACGAAAGTAACAAAACGCAGGTTATCTTCCGGAGTCTTACCCGGTCCCATTAATAAAATGCCCGTGTCAGTTCCCAGCGACCAGTTGTTGTGTTTGCCCGATCCGTTGACGCCCTTAAAAGGTTTTTCATGAAGCAGTACGCGGAAACCATGACGGCGACTAACCTTACGCATCAATGACATAATCAGCAAGTTATGGTCGTTAGCAAGGTTACACTCTTCAAAGATGGGGGCTAACTCGAACTGGTTCGGGGCAACCTCGTTGTGACGGGTCTTAACAGGAATACCCAGCTTTAACGCTTCAATTTCGAGATCCTTCATGAAAGCGGCTACGCGGGTGGGGATAGCACCGAAGTAGTGGTCCTCCAACTGTTGGTTTTTGGCACTGTCATGTCCCATCAAAGTACGACCGGTCATTAGCAAGTCCGGGCGTGCGGCATACAATCCTTCGTCTACGAGGAAGTATTCCTGTTCCCAGCCCAAGTAAGCAACTACTTTTTTCACTTCCGGGTTGAAGTAACGACATACGTCTACAGCAGCTTTATCTACGGCACGCAATGCTTTCAGCAAGGGAGCTTTATAGTCGAGAGCTTCACCGGTATATGCAATAAACACAGTTGGGATGCAAAGTGTATCATCTACAATGAAAGCAGGTGATGAGGGGTCCCATGCGCTGTAACCACGGGCTTCGAATGTGTTACGGATACCGCCATTCGGGAAAGAAGAAGCATCCGGTTCCTGCTGTACAAGCAGTTTACCAGTAAATTCTTCCATCATACCGCCTTTGCCATCATGTTCAACGAAAGCATCATGTTTTTCAGCTGTGCCTTCGGTCAGCGGTGCGAACCAGTGCGTATAATGAGTAACACCCATTTCAATGGCCCATTTCTTCATGCCGGCAGCTACCTCGTCGGCAATACTGCGATCTAGCGGAGCACCGTTGTCAATGGCGTCAATCAGTGCATTGTATACCTTGCTGGGAAGGTATTTGAACATTTTCTCCTTGTTGAATACATACTTGGCGAAATACTCCGAAGGACGTTCGGCAGGTGTTGCTACCTCAACAGCCTTTTTCTTGAAAGCTGTCTCTACTACTCTGAATCTAAGTTTTGACATAATACCTGATTTGATTTGTTGTTAAATATGTTAGAGTAAATAATTACTTTGTTATGTGGTTCCCGGAAAGGCGATCAACCTGTCCGGAAGTTTTTTCTGTGATTAGCGGGGTAGTGATTAGTAGTAAGTTGTGCGTAGCTGTCTTTCACTAATCACTAAACCGTTCATCACTAAATTAGTTGTAAGCAGATTCTCCGTGTTCGTAAATATCAAGACCTTCTTCTTCGATACGTGCCGGAACGCGAAGTCCGTGAATCTTATCAAGCGTTTTGAAAATGATGAATCCCATGCCTGCTGCCCATGCACCTACTACCAATGCTCCAAATATTTGTGCACCGAGGAATCCGAAACCGTAGCCATAGAATAAACCTTCACTGGTGGAGAACAAACCTGTAAGAATAGTTCCTAAAAAGCCACAAACACCATGTACAGAAGATGCACCTACCGGATCGTCTATCTTTAACACCTTGTCAATGAAGTCAACGGAGAATATCATTACGACACCACATATTGCACCTATTAAGGCTGCTCCTGCAGGAGATACTGCGTCACATCCTGCTGTGATGCCTACCAGCCCTGCCAAGATACCATTCAGTGTCAATGACAGGGAAGGTTTTCCATATTTCATCCAGCTCACCAACAGAGCGAAGAAACCACCGGCACAAGCAGCCAGATTCGTTGTCAGGAATACGTGGGAGATGGCGATAGCATCGGCTTCGGTTGCTGCTGCCAATTGAGAACCGGGGTTGAATCCGAACCATCCGAACCAAAGAATGAATACGCCTAGTGCGGCAATAGTCAGGCTATGGCCTGGGATAGCTTTTGATTTGCCGTCTTTACCATATTTACCGATACGGGGACCAAGAATGGCAGCACCTACCAAAGCAATCCATCCACCTACAGAGTGAACGACCGTAGAACCGGCAAAGTCATGGAAGGTGGTTCCGAAGAGACTCATCATGAAAGAACCTTCTTCACCGTTCATCAACCAGCCTCCGCCCCATGTCCAGTGACCGGATATCGGATAAATCAGTACACTGATAAAGATGGTGTAGACGATATACATGGAGAATTTTGTGCGTTCTGCCATGGCTCCTGATACAATTGTAGCTGCTGTCGCACAAAATACGGTTTGGAATATGAGGAATCCTTCGGTTGGCAGACCATTATCAATGAAAGAAAGGTCGAAGAAGTGGGGCATTCCGATGAATCCGCCTGCGCCGAACATCAATCCGAAACCGATAAACCAGTATAGTAAAGAGCCGAACATGAAGTCTACAAAGTTCTTCATCAGAATGTTGGCAGTATTTTTCACTCTGGTAAAACCTGCTTCTACTAATGCAAATCCCGGCTGCATGAAGAATACGAGCATTGCTGCAAGCAACATCCATACAGTATTTAATCCAAGAGCTAATTCACCAACCGTATCGGGAGCTGCTGATGCTTCTTCGGCAGGAGCGGTAACGACTTCGGTAATTGTTTCTGTAACTGCTGCAACTGTATCGGCAGCGGCCGTGTTTTGTGCCGACATATCAGTAGTAAAACAGCACAAAATGAATATAGTAGTGGCTATCCACAGCTTTACGAAGCTATGGCTTTTATATTTTGTATCCATAATAATTATCTTATTTTATACCTATTATTTATTAGTGATGTTGTAAACCTCTTTATAAACGTTATGATCCGCAAGGAAACCTGGGAGCGGCACCTTGCCGCTGCCGATTAACGTTCTTGTTCTGCATTGTAGAGGGCTATGTCACCACGTTCGGCAGTGCGTATGCGGATAGCGTCTTCAATAGGAATGACGAAAATACGTCCGTCACCGATTTCTCCGGTTTGTGCAGCTTTGATGATAGCCTGTACTGTTTTCTCGGTATTCTTGTCGCGCACGACAATAGAGATCAAAATTCGTTCAATGGTGCTGGTGTCATAAACTACGCCACGGTAGATACGTCCTTGCCGTGCTTTTCCAATGCCTCTTACATCGTAATAAGAGAACCATTCGATGTCCGCTTCGAGTAGGGCGTCTTTTACGTCTTCGAATTTGGTTTTACGGATAATAGCTTCAATCTTTTTCATATACCTTAAATATTAGTGTGTCCTGTAAAAGAAAGAGGTATAGGGTAGCGGCAGCCATAGCAGGTTACCATACAACAAACCGATAAAATCTAAACTCTAACTACCTTTTCTAATCCCTATACGCTCTTTGTATTGTAAATTCTCTCTCTTAAAAACTTAGTCCGAAAGCAAAGTAGGCTCCTTCAGTGCGTGGGTTCACTGTTACTTTGGCAAATGTCGGTACGGAGAAGGAATCTGTGATTTTAATCTCCTTGGATGCTCCGAGACTGATGTCTGTTACGCAGAATCCACTGGTATAGCCATTATAAAAAGTCGTTTCCCAAGGAACCATACCTAAATCTACTGTCCAGTCGAGACCTCCCAATTTGAAAGGTGCGCTAAGTGCGAGGTAAGAAGAATAAGCTCTTTTGCCGTTTTCTTTCACACCGTCGGCACCTGCAAAGTTTGTGTACCAGTTGACGGCTAGCGGACCGAAATCATATCCCACTTGTGCTTCAAATACATGTGCTGTAGAATAGGCCCCATATTGGAAATATTTATTGGTTGTATAAATCTCCTTTCCGTATTCATCTACATCCCCTGTATATGTTTTATCAAACCAATAATCCGTTATTGAAACACTAAATCCACCAATTGAATAACCGAGAGTTAAGTCAAACTCTTTTGCATCTTTGGATTCAATTCCCACTGATCCCCATGCTCCGAGTGATAAACCTTTGTAAGAGATTCCCAGTGAAGGCTGGACGCTAACTCCGCCTAAATTCTGACCGCGCCAGATGTAACCACTTACCAAATCTGCCCCAACGGAAGCTTCTACCTTATCTTGTGCCATCATTGTAGACGGGACAAGTCCTGACAGTAATAATGCTACTGTTATTACCCCCAATTTGTTGTTAATCGTCGTTTTCATCGTCTTTTTACCTTTAAAAGTTAGAAAAATGTGGATGTACGGTCCATTTGTTATATAGTAGCGCGCAAAATACTATCGTTTTTTATGGATAACTGATTATGGATAACTGATCCTGTAGGAATGATGATGTTCGTTTAATGGGGGCATGTTGAACTTTCTATTTCCCGCTATCCATTATTCATTCAATCAGAGCCAGTTCTTTATTCTTCTCATCGCTTCGATACAGTCGTTGCGTTCGCCGAATGCAGTTAAACGGATATACCCTTCACCGCTTGGGCCGAAACCTACACCGGGAGTACCGACCACATTGGCTTCATACAACATCTGTTCGAAGAATCGCCATGAAGAAAGTCCGTTCGGAGTTTTCACCCACAAGTAGGGAGCGTTGATGCCGCCGTATACTTTCAGTCCCGTGGCTTCCAAGCCTTCCTTCATGATTTTTGCGTTGGTCATATAATAGTCGATTGTTTTCTTAATCTGTGCCTTGCCTTCTGCACTGTAAACGGCTTCTGCTGCCCGTTGGGTAATATAAGAAGTGCCGTTAAACTTAGTACACTGGCGACGGTTCCACAATCTGTTGAGTGGTATGCGATCGCCTTCCAGAGTGGCGGCAGTGAGCTCTTTCGGAACTACGGTATATCCGCAGCGTACTCCTGTAAATCCTGCCGTTTTTGAAAAACTACGGAATTCAATCGCGCACTTTTTAGCTCCCTTAATCTCATAGATAGAGTGGGGGACATTCTCGTCCTGGATATATGCCTCGTAAGCGGCATCGAACAGAATCAGTGTATCGTTTGCCAAGGCATAATCCACCCACTTTTTCAGTTCCGGTTTGGTTAAGGTGGTCCCTGTCGGGTTGTTCGGATAACAGAGATAAACGATGTCTATCCGTTTGTCCGGAATTTCCGGGATAAAGTTGTTCTCACTTGTGCAAGGCATATAAGTAACGTTGCTCCATTTACCCGTTTCTTCTTCCAATACTCCGGCGCGTCCGCACATAACGTTACTGTCTATGTAAACCGGATAAATGGGATCTGTAACACCTACGCTATTGTCGTGGCGAAGAATATCACCTATATTTCCGGTATCGCTTTTAGCACCGTCACTGACAAAAATCTCGGATGCCGAGAAATGAATCCCGCGTGGAGCGAAATCGTTCTTTATGATTGCTTCAATCAGAAAATCATATCCCTGTTCAGGACCATATCCGCGGAATGTATCTTTGCCGGCCAGTTCTTCTACCGCTTTATGCATTGCTTCTATACAGGCTGGAGGAAGTGGCTGCGTAACGTCGCCGATACCTAGCCGGATGATGTCCTGTTTGGGATGCGTTATCCTGAAAGTATTTACCTTTTTCGCTATATCCGAGAATAAATAACTTCCCGGTAATTTTAAAAAATGCTCGTTTACTAATGCCATCTTGTTATTGTTTTAAGTTTCTATTACTATTCATTCTCAACTCTCCATTCTCAACTCTCAACTTCTTCAACAATTTCCCCATCGAAAACCTTAGTTGCCGGTCCGGTCATTAATATATGTCCGGAGGTTTCATCCCATTCGATGGTAACTGTCCCTCCATCCATTATCACATCACTTTTTCTTCCTGCAAGTCCGTTGATGAAGGCGGCTACTGCTGTGGCGCAGGCACCTGTCCCGCAAGCTTGAGTAATTCCCGATCCTCTTTCCCACACTCTCATCCGTATGGTGTCTTTACCGACGATCTGTGCAAACTCTACATTCGTTCTGTCGGGAAAGAGAGGATGATTCTCCAGTTCAGGACCGATTTCCGGCAGATTAATTCGGGTAATGTCATCAACAAATGTGACGAGATGTGGATTACCCATTGATACTTTAGTAGATTGGAAAGGATATTTCTTTCCCCAATCAATCTCTCCTGTTTCTTGCGGACTGCCCATATCTACGGTGACTGTACTGACTGTTTTTCCCTCTACCTGCAATTTCAGAATTTTAATTCCCGATAGTGTATCCAAAGTTATTTCTGTTTTATCAGTCAATCCGTATTCATATACATATTTGCCTACGCAGCGGCTACCATTGCCACACATCATTGCTTCCGAACCGTCGGCATTGAAAATACGCATACTGAAATCTGCTTTATCAGAGACACCAATCAATATAAGTCCATCGCTTCCGATTCCTGTATGAAACTTGCTCCATTCGATTGCCTTCTTTTCAGGGTCTGCTATCGGATATCTGGTCGTGTCTACATATATGTAGTCATTTCCTGCTCCATGCATTTTAGTGAACTTAATTCTTGTTGTCATTTTGATTGGTATTTGTTGGTTGTTGTATCCTTTTGTTTTATTACAATGCAAAGATATGACTTTTTGCTTTATATTTTATTGAAAAGTATGTCTAATCTCTATTAATTTTCTGTGAACTTATAATTGCCTTTCATACGGCTATGTTTAGTTATAATTTGGAATTATATATATTCATATATTAATAAACTGTTATTTGAGCGAATCGCTTTGCATATTCTTTCATAATATATGAAGAATATTTAGTCCTGATAATCCATAAAACCAGTTATAAAAACAAGAAATATATCTTTTTTCTTTTGACGATATGAAAGTGAAAATCCTTATTTCTCTATCATATTGTTCGCGGAGTGTTTTGAAGAACCTTTTTCTGTATTCATTGTTTTAGCACTATCATTAATATAAAAACGTAGCGATATGAATATAGAGAAACAATTAGAAACAGCAGTTAAAACCAACCATCTGGTGTTGGTGGTGTTCTATGCCGATTGGTCCCCTCATTATGAGTGGATAGGGCCTGTGCTTCGAACTTACGAAAAGAGAACTGTGGAATTGATTAGAGTGAATGCAGAAGAGAATAGAACAATTGCCGATGCGCATAATGTAGAAACAGTACCGGCTTTCCTTCTATTGCATAAGGGGCATGAACTTTGGAGGCAGGTAGGAGAGCTTACGGTAGAAGAATTAAAAGAGGTATTGGATGATTTTCAATAAGATGAAAGATTGTAATTTCATCTGTCGGTTTATTAAAAAAGTGCTATCACGTGAGTTAAACTTACTGAATAATAGCACTTTTTCTTATATATAACATAATTATTATCCTTCTGATACTTCATCATCAACAATATCATTCAAATCAAAAAAACAACAAACGAGTAGAAGAATTTTCATCTTCAGGTGTCAGCGGGACAAAACCATTCTTTATATAAAATGGAACAGCTTCGGAATAGGCATCTACGGTAAGAAAGCGGCACCCTGTTTTATTATTTATAACAAAATAGCTCTGAATAAAAGCTAAAAGGAATGAGCCCATGCCTGTACCCTTCACTAAACGATCTACTCCTAAACGACAAATCTTCGCTGCCGGATAACTTCTTAATCGTTTTTCATTTTCAAGCGGCGCACTATATATGTCTCTTGAAATATTTCTTCTGTTAAAATCATACTTATCAATCTTTGAAAACGTTCATTACGGCTTTGTAACGTTTCAATCTGATTGCTTTTTGTTCCGGTGTCTCTCTACGTTTTTCTTTCATTCGCGCTTCAAATTTCCGGGCATCCTCCCCAAACAAAATTGGGGTTTCTTTTATTGGCTTTGCCACTTTGCTTTCTCCTTTCATTGTTAATTCAACATACAAAGGTAGCACTATTTCTTTGTTATGGCAAGCCCAAAGAGTCTTTTCTTCAAGCTTGCTGTTCAATTTGCTTTTAAAAAAGTGTCCTTTCAGGATTAGAACTTCTTTAATTCTTCTTGTAAGATGACCGGTTCGTTAGTGGTGATGAAATCTACCTTTTGCTCGATCAGCCATTTCATATCTTCTACTTCGTCTACTGTCCATACGTTGACTGTCAAGCCGAGGTCGTGCGCTTCTTTGATCCATTCGGGGTGTTTCTTGATCACTCCCATGTGATAGTCCAGACCGGCAGCACCAAGTTCTTTCAGCTCTTTGGGAGACAATTCTCCGTTAAGGTAATATACCGGAGTACCGGCAGGAGCCAGACGGATAAACTCTTTCATGGCATGTAGAGAGAACGTGATATATTCCATACGGTTTTCCAGTCCCATTTTCTTCACCATGGCAACAATTCCTTGCACCGCTTTAGTCTCACGTTTCTTGTTGCTATGTGCTTTCAGTTCGAGAATCAATTGGGTTTTACAGTTTTTTCCGGTTTCCAGATACTGTTCCAGGCTGGGTAAGTTTTCTCCGTTGGATAATTTAAGTCCGGTCAGCGCATCACCTTTGGAATATTCCATCGGCCTCATCTTATATACAGGATCATGGTTAACCACTAACTTGTTATCCTTCGCGATCCATACGTCAAATTCTGAACCGTAACAACCGATGGAATCTGCTTTTAGAAGTGATGAAATACTGTTCTGCGATGATCCCGGAGTTTTCCAGAAACCGCGGTGAGCTATCACTTTTGTCTGTGCCTGCATACAGCAAGCAGCCATTAGAAGGGCAGAAGCCATCATCATTTTTTTTAAATTCATTTGTTTGATCTTTTAAAAGTTTGATAGATTTAATTGGGTTTGGCCTCAAAATTATAAAAAAGATAACGCAAATCAGCCGATAATATGCTAATCTGCGTTAATCCTTGGGATTTTAGAATAGAAATGCTACAAAAGAATAACAGAATTTGCTGTTTCCGTTATTTTTTATCAGTTAAGTATAGGCCTCTTCATGTATTCCTTTCACTGCACGTCCGCTAGGCTCGTTCAGATTTCTGAAAGCGATATCCCATGCCAGAGCTTCTGCTGTGGAGCAAGCTACGCTAGGAACACTGGGGACGGTGCGTGCTGCACTTTCACTGGGGAAATGCTCTTCGAAAATGCTACGATAGTAGTACTCTTCTTTGTTTTGTGGCGTATTGATCGGGAAACGTTCGGCAGCATGTTCCATTTGCTCATCGCTCACGGCAGCTGCTGTGATCTCTCTCAATGTGTCAATCCATGAATATCCTACACCGTCACTGAACTGCTCTTTCTGTCTCCAAGCCACACTTTCCGGTAACATATCGGCAAAGGCTTCGCGAACAATTCGTTTCTCGATGTTTTTTCCGGGGCACATTTTAGCTTTCGGGTTCAGGTTCATTGCCACGTCGAGAAATTCTTTATCAAGGAAAGGTACGCGTCCTTCTACTCCCCATGCTGATAAACTTTTATTGGCACGGAGGCAATCGTACATGTGCAACTTTGAAAGTTTACGTACTGTTTCTTCGTGAAATGCCTGTGGAGTAGGGGCCTTGTGGAAATACAGATACCCCCCGAAAACTTCATCGGCACCTTCACCGCTCAACACCATTTTGATTCCCATTGATTTAATGACACGCGCCAATAAATACATGGGAGTGGAAGCGCGTACGGTAGTTACATCATACGTCTCGATGAAATAAATAACATCACGCAGGGCGTCCAGCCCCTCCTGAACGGTGTAGTTGATCTCATGATGAACGGTACCGATATATTCGGCTACTTCACGCGCTTTAATCAAATCGGGGGCACCCTTTAGACCGATGGCGAAAGAGTGGAGTTGAGGCCACCACGCATCGCTTGCACCGTCTGTTTCTATACGTTTTGCCGCATATTTTTTGGCAATAGCAGAGATAACAGAACTATCCAACCCGCCCGAAAGCAACACTCCATACGGTACGTCACTCATTAACTGGCGGTGCACAGCCTCTTCCAATGCCACTTTCACATCCTCGGTTTGTGCATCATTCTCTTTGACGGTTTCATATTCTGTCCAGCCGCGCGAATACCAACGTTTCATTTTTCCCTCTTTGCTATAGAAATAATGTCCGGGGAGGAATACTTCATATTCGTCACAAAATCCTTCGAGAGCTTTCAATTCGCTGCCGAAGTAGATTTTTCCCTCTTTATCTTTTCCTATATATAAAGGAATAACCCCTATCGGATCGCGGGCAATTAGAAATTCATCCTTTTCCTCATCATAAAGCACGAAAGCGAAGATACCGCTGATATCTTCCAAAAAATGGATGCCTTTATCTTTGTAAAGGGCAAGAATTACCTCACAGTCACTTCCAGTCTGAAAGTTATATTTTCCCGCATATTTAGCGCGAATATCACGGTGATTGTAAATCTCACCGTTGACGGCGAGCACCTGTTTACGATCGGGAGAGTATAACGGTTGTCCGCCACTCTGCGGGTCGACAATAGAAAGGCGTTCGTGTGCCAGGATGGCACTTCCGCCTACATAGATTCCGCTCCAGTCCGGTCCGCGATGACGGATCTTCTGGGCCATTTTCAGTGCTTTATCTCTTAGTTCTTTCGTTTGAACTTTGATGTTGAGTATACCTGCTATTCCACACATAACTTTAATTTTTAGAGGGGGTAATGTAATCTGTTGATTGTTTATTCGCTATTTCTAAGAAGCTGATTAGCTATTCTTAATTCGTTCCATAATTGTTATCGTTTAGTTCCACAACTGTTTCCCTTTAGTTCCATATCTGTTATCCTTTAGTTCCACAGATATGGAACGAACCGGTAATAGCAATCGAGCTTCTTGTTGTACACTGTTGCAAAACTTATTGTATTAGATAAGCATCTATTTCCGCAGCAGCCTTTCGTCCTCCCGCCATGGCACGTACCACCAGGCTGGCGCCAGTCTCGGCATCACCGGCTAGGAATACATTCTTTGCAAATTTCGGTTGCTCCGGTTTCAGGAATCCCATCGCCAATAATACCATATCAGCTTCGATGACTTCCTTCTTCCCTGTTGGTTTCATCGTGGGACGTCCGCCATCTGCTGCCGGAATCCATTCCACTTCTTCCACTTCTACACCTGTCACTTTTCCATTCTTTCCGAGGAACTGATTGGAAGCCAGGCACCAGCGGCGTGTACAACCTTCTTCATGGCTGGAAGTCGTTTTGAAGACTGCCGGCCATTGTGGCCAAGGAGTAGCCGGATTGTAGCCGACAGGAGGTTTCGGCATGATTTCGATTTGAGTGACACTGACGGCTCCCTGTCTCACACTGGTTCCGATGCAGTCGGAACCGGTATCTCCGCCACCTATCACAAGTACTTTTTTGCCTTTGGCATTCACCAATTTGTCTTTCGGGAAAGTCTGTCCTGCCAGAATCCTGTTCTGCTGTGCCAGCATTTCAAGTGCGAAATGGATGCCTTTCAGTTCACGTCCCGGAATACTCAAATCACGTGCAGTCGGCGTTCCGGTACAGATGCAGTAAGCGTCGAATCCTTCCGGCAAATGATTGATGTCTATTTCTACTCCCATTTCAAACTGTATTCCTTCTGCAGCCAATATCTTCATCCGTCGGTCAATTACATTCTTATCCAGTTTGAAATTAGGAATACCGAACCGTAATAACCCTCCGGGCGCTTCATCCTTATCGAATAAAGTAACGCTATATCCTTTTAAATTCAGCTGATTAGCCACTACCAATCCGGCAGGACCCGCACCAATCACCGCCACTTTCTTTCCGTTTCTTCTCGGTGTTTTTACCTGTATATATCCTTCACGAAAAGCCGCTTCCACGATAGCTGCTTCATTCTCGCGAATAGTCACCGGCTGATCGCAGGAAAGTTTCAACACACACGATTTCTCGCAAAGGGCAGGACAAATACGTCCTGTAAATTCCGGAAAATCGCAAGTAGACGACAATACTTCGTATGCCTCCTTCCATTTTCCCCTGTATAATGCATCCTGCCATTCCGGTTGTTTATTTCCTATCGGGCATGCCCAATGACAGAAAGGTACGCCGCAATCCATACAGCGTGACGCCTGCAATTTACGGCTGTTTGTATTCAAAGTCTGTTCTACCTGACTATAGTCAGCGATTCGCTCGTTTACAGGGCGGTATCCCGCCTCTTGTCGAGGTATATTTAGAAATGCTTTAGGATCTCCCATCTTGTTATTTACTATTTGACGATTTACTATTTACTATTTTTAGACTATCTTGTCATTTGCTATTTGACTATTTACAGACTATACATTCAAATAGTAAATTGTAAATAGTCAATTTGTAAATCTAATAGTCTCTTTGCATGTCTGCAATTTTTTGTTGTAATTTTCTCATCTGTTCCTCCTGCAATACTTTTTTGTATTCGATGGGTACTACTTGGATGAACTGTTCTGCATAATGATTCCAGTTGTCAAGCATGGTACGGGCTAGTTTTGAGCCTGTGTACAGATAATGTTGGCGGATTAGTTCGTGTAGCTCCTTCCGGTAGCTGGCTTCTTCGATGAGTGACAGTTCCACCATTTCCATGTTGCAGAAATAATCGAAGTTGCCATCCTTGTTCCATACATAAGCCACACCGCCACTCATACCGGCTGCAAAGTTACGTCCGGTTTGTCCGAGGACTACCACACGACCTCCTGTCATGTATTCGCAACAATGGTCGCCCACACCTTCCACTACGGCAACTGCACCGGAGTTACGAACTGCGAAACGTTCTCCTACACGACCGTTGATATATACTTCACCGCTTGTTGCTCCATAAAGCAAGGTATTACCAGCAATTGTATTCTTTTCGGCTTCGAAGTTGCTGCGGATAGGGGGCAATACGGAGATGCGTCCGCCGCTCAATCCTTTACCCAGATAATCGTTCGCTTCACCTTCCAGTTTAAAATTAACTCCCGGTACGAGAAAAGCCCCGAAAGACTGACCTGCCGAGCCTTTGAACTTCACATTCAGCGTATGTTCCGGCAATCCTTTGGCACCGTATTTCTTGGCAATCACTCCGGAGAGCATGGCACCTATTGCACGGTCTGTATTGGCAATCGTATATTCTAAAGAAATCTCTTTCTCATGTTCAATAGCTTCCTGTGCCGCATCAATGAGGGTTACATCCTTTACAGTAGAAACACCATGATCCTGATCGATGACATGGCGAATAGCCGCGTTGTTATCAATGCGTGCCAGCAATTTGGTGAAGTCGATTAACGCATGTTTCGGATTCGGGTCGTTGGCAACGGATTTGCGTTCGATCAAGTCTGTGCGCCCGATAATATCATCCATTCTGGTGAATCCCATTTCGGCCAAATGCTCGCGGACCTCCTGTGCCAGGAATGTGAAGAAATTTACCAAATATTCACTACGCCCATGAAAGCGTTTACGTAATTCCTCATTCTGTGTGGCAACTCCCACCGGACAAGTATTCTGATGGCATTTGCGCATCATTACACACCCTAATACAATCAATGCCGAGGTGGCGAAGCCATATTCTTCGGCACCCATTAGCGCCATTAAGATGATGTCACGTCCGGTTTTCAGTTGTCCGTCGGCTTGCAGAACTACTTGCCCACGAAGTCCGTTCAAAACCAATGTTTGTTGTGTCTCGCTCAATCCCAATTCCGGTGAGATGCCCGCATAACGGATAGAAGAAGCCGGAGAAGCACCTGTTCCCCCTTCAGCACCGGAGATGACAATCAGGTCCGCCTTTGCTTTTGCCACCCCGGCGGCAATCGTACCGACACCGCTTTCTGCTACTAGTTTCACACTGATTTTGGCCTGTGGATTTACATTTTTCAGATCGAAGATTAATTGTGCCAAATCCTCAATCGAATAAATATCATGATGAGGTGGGGGAGAAATCAGTGAAATTCCCGGAATGGAATGGCGTGTTTTTGCAATCACATCATTCACTTTAAATCCCGGAAGTTGTCCGCCTTCACCCGGCTTTGCCCCCTGTGCTATCTTAATCTGAATCTCGTCCGCATTAACCAGATATTCTGCCGTTACACCGAAACGTCCGGAAGCTACCTGCTTGATTGCACTTCGTAAGGAACTGCCATCAGGCAGCGGTTGGAAACGGGCAGCGTCCTCGCCACCTTCACCGGTATTGCTGCGTCCGTGAATTTTATTCATGGCAATAGCCATTGCCTCATGAGCCTCTTTGCTGATAGAACCAAAAGACATGGCCCCCGTGACGAAACGATGCAGAATGTTTTCCACCGGTTCTACCTGATCGATCGAAATCGGGTTACGACGGAATCCCAGAAAGTCACGAAGGAAAATAGGCTTTTCTTTTTCGTCTACCAAATGAGTATATTCTTTAAACTTCTTATAACTCCCCATCCGTGTAGCCAATTGCAGCGTACTGATTGTTTCCGGATTCCATGCATGCTCTTCTCCGTCTTTACGGAAAGCATACAAACCGGTAAGAAGTTGAGAATGGAGAGTTGAGAGTTGAGGGTTGCCATGCGGAGCCTCACTCTCCACTCTCAACTCTCCACTCTCAACTTCTCCCACTCCTTCCTTGTGGAAAGCAATGGCATCTCTGGCTATTTCTTCCAAGCGAATACCTCCGATGGGCGAACCGAGTCCACCAAAATAGGCCTTACTCAATTCTTCGCTCAAACCGACAGCTTCGAAGATCTTTGCACCACGATAAGAGCGGATGGTAGAGATCCCCATTTTACTCATGATTTTAAACAAGCCTTTGCAGATGGATTTGATATAATTCTTTTCAGCAGTGGCATAATCCAACTGAATATCCCTGTCTTTAACCAAGCGGTCGAGAACGGCGAATGCCATGTAAGGATTCAGGGCACTTGCTCCGAAACCCAGTAATAACGCAGCGTGCATCACCTCACGTATTTCACCGCTTTCTACAATCAATGCTGTTTGTACACGTTTACCAACTGAAATCAGGTGGTGATGAACGGCGCTTACCGCCAGCAATGAAGGAATAGCGGCATGGGTAATATCCACGTCACGGTCGGTCAGGACAATGTAGTTTACGCCTTCCGTCACAGATTCTTCCGCCATTTTACAGAGGCTGTTCAGTGCCTCCTGCAATCCGGCTTTCCCTTTCGCTGCTTCAAATAACATGGGCAGTTTGACTGTTTTGAAACCTTTATAGCGGATATTACAAAGAATATCCAGTTGTGTGTTGCTCAAAATCGGATGATTGAGGCGGACCATTTTGCAATGACTCTCACTGGGTGTCAGGATATTCATGCCGACTGCCCCGATGTATTCTGTCAATGACATTACCAGTTCTTCGCGGAGCGGGTCGATGGGAGGATTGGTCACTTGTGCAAATTGCTGCCGGAAATAGTTGTAAAGCAATTGCGGCTTATCCGAAAGTACAGCTAACGGAGTATCATTACCCATTGAATGGATCGGTTCTGCTCCGGTGCTTGCCATCGGCATAATCAGTTTTTCGATATCCTCTTTGGAGTAGCCGAAAGTGCGAAGCATACAGTCGTAGTTTTCTACATGATGAGGTACTTTGCGTCCGCTCTTCAGTTCATCCAGTTCGATTCGGTTTGTAGACAACCAGGTGCGGTAAGGTTTGGCTTCAGCCAACTGTTTTTTCAGTTCGCCATCATAATAAATTTCACCTTTTTCTGTATCTACCAGCAAAATCTTACCGGGCTGTAAGCGGCCTTTTTCTTTGATGTCTCCCGGTTCGAAATCCATCACACCGACTTCCGAAGCCACTACCATCATATCGTTTTTAGTAATCAGATAACGGGCAGGGCGCAGACCGTTGCGGTCGAGCATACCTCCGGCAAATCGTCCGTCACTGAAGAGAAGTGCAGCCGGTCCGTCCCACGGTTCCATCAGGATAGAGTGATATTCGTAGAATGATTTCAGATCCTCGCTGATGGGATTCTTTTCGTTGAAAGATTCCGGCACGAGCATAGCCATAGCGTGTGGCAGGCTCAACCCCGACATCACCAGGAACTCCAGTACATTGTCCAGGGAAGCACTGTCGCTCATGCCCGGTTGTATAATCGGGCGAAGTTCTTTTATGTCACCCAAGGTAGGAGTGGAGAGTACGCTTTCGCGGGCTTCCATCCATCCGCGGTTACCACGGATCGTGTTGATTTCACCGTTGTGTGCCAGAAGGCGGAATGGTTGTGCCAATCCCCATGTAGGGAATGTGTTGGTACTGAAACGGGAGTGCACCAGTGCCAGTCCGCTGGTAAAATAGCTATTCGTCAGGTCCGGATAGTAGTTGCGCAGTTGCAACGACGAAAGCATACCTTTATATATAATGTTTTTTGTAGAAAGCGAAACAACATAAAAATCGTCCTTTGTCGGAATGGATGACAGTCTGACCTTATTCTCGATTCTTTTCCGGATCAGATATAACTTCCGGTCGGCCGTTTCCGTTTCTGTAAATCCGGTGATAAACACCTGCTTGATGTCAGGTTCGTTTGCCAAAGCAGATTCTCCTAGAATTTCAGGGCAGGTGGGCACATTGCGCAGATGCATCAATGTGAGTCCTTCTTTTTCAATTTCTTCAATAATGATACTTAAAATGGCTGCCTGGTCTTTCTCATTTTTCGGCAAAAATAGCAATCCTGTGCCGTACCGTCCTTTTTCGGGTACAGGAATACCTTGCAATAAAATAAACTCATGCGGAATTTGCAGCATGATACCTGCACCGTCGCCAGTTTTGTTATCCGCACCTTCGGCGCCGCGGTGGCGCATGTTCTCTAATACCTTTAAAGCCGACTCAACAATGTCGTGTGACTTTTCTCCATGAATGTTTACCAGCATACCAACACCGCAGGCATCGTGTTCGTATGCCGCATTGTACAAGCCCATCTGTTTGGGCTGTCGTTGGTAAGGGGATCCTTCTGTTACGTTGTTAAAAAGTTCTTGTTTCTTCATTCTTACTAGCTTTATTGTATGATAATACCTAATTGAAGTGTCAATTTGTTCGGCAAAGTTAGTGATTTAATTTCAAAATGATAGTAAAATATAAGTTTTCTGTAACGCGAAATTAAAAGAAGAGCCTGTCTTCTTCTAATTTGTAATTAAAAGAAGGAGATTTACTTTTAATTTGTTAGCTCTTTTGGGTGAATGGTGAGCTAATTGTAATTTGTTTCTTTTTGAGCTAAAAATAATATATTATTTAACTTTTTGATGTGTTTACAACTTTTTTATGCGTTTCTGTCAAATAAATATGCTTTTTGTTGTCTTTATGTTATTTGTAATGTGTATATTTGCAGTCGAAATAAAAATATCATAATATGTGTGGAATAGTAGGCTATATTGGTAAACGAAAAGCCTACCCTATCCTTATAAAAGGGCTGAAGCGACTGGAGTATCGTGGATATGATAGCGCGGGGGTAGCAATCATCAGTGATGACCGACAGTTAAATGTGTATAAGACGAAAGGAAAAGTCTCCGATCTTGAAAATTTCGTCACACAAAAAGATATTTCCGGTACAATCGGAATTGCCCATACTCGTTGGGCTACTCACGGGGAACCTTGTTCCGCTAACGCCCACCCTCATTACTCTTCTTCCGAAAAGCTCGCTCTCATTCATAACGGTATTATCGAAAACTACGCCGTTCTCAAAGAAAAACTTCAAGCCAAAGGCTATATTTTTAAAAGTAGTACAGATACCGAAGTCCTTGTTCAATTAATAGAATACATGAAAGTCACTAATCAAGTCAGTTTGCTGACAGCCGTTCAATTGGCGTTGGGAGAAGTGATTGGTGCCTATGCGATTGCGATTCTTGATAAAGAGCATCCCAATGAGATTATTGCTGCCCGTAAGAGTAGCCCGCTGGTAGTGGGGATTGGAGCGGACGAGTTCTTCCTTGCTTCGGATGCCACTCCGATTGTAGAATATACAGATAAGGTGGTTTATCTGGAAGACGGAGAAATTGCTGTTCTCCATCTGGGAAAAGAATTGAAGGTGGTCAACTTGAGTAATGTTGAAATGACACCTGAAATTAAAAAGGTGGAGCTTAATCTCGGCCAGCTGGAAAAAGGGGGATATCCGCATTTTATGTTGAAAGAGATCTTCGAACAGCCCGATTGTATTCATGATTGTATGCGCGGACGTATCAATGTGGAAGCAGACAATGTGGTACTTTCCGCTGTGATCGATCATCGGGAAAAGCTGCTGAACGCCAAGCGGTTTATTATCGTTGCCTGCGGAACTTCCTGGCATGCCGGACTGATTGGAAAACACCTGATTGAAAGTTTCTGCCGCATACCGGTGGAAGTGGAGTATGCTTCCGAATTCCGTTACCGTGATCCGGTGATTGACGAGCAGGATGTAGTGATAGCAATCTCCCAAAGCGGTGAGACTGCGGATACTTTGGCTGCTGTGGAATTGGCAAAAAGCCGCGGAGCATTTATATATGGTATTTGCAATGCTATCGGGTCTTCTATTCCCCGTGCCACTCACACCGGTTCGTATATCCACGTAGGTCCGGAAATCGGAGTCGCTTCCACCAAAGCGTTTACCGGACAAGTCACTGTGTTGGCAATGCTGGCATTGACGCTTGCCAAAGCGAAAGGAACAATTGACGAACGGCATTATCTTTCAATAGTACAGGAATTAAATCATATTCCGGAGAAGATGAAAGAAGTGCTGAAACTGAATGATACCCTGGCGGAGTTATCGAAAACTTTCACGTATGCGCATAACTTTATTTACCTGGGACGCGGATATAGTTATCCTGTTGCCTTGGAAGGTGCATTGAAATTGAAAGAAATATCGTATATTCACGCCGAAGGTTATCCGGCTGCCGAGATGAAGCACGGACCGATTGCTTGATTGACGCGGAAATGCCGGTAGTGGTGATTGCTACGCAGAATGGACTGTACGAAAAAGTGCTAAGTAATATTCAGGAGATCAAGGCGAGGAAGGGAAAAGTGATTGCGTTCGTTACGAAGGGAGATACGGTTATCAGCAAGATTGCCGATTGTAGTATCGAACTTCCTGAAACAATAGAGTGTCTCGATCCGTTAATTACTACGGTACCTCTCCAACTTCTTGCTTATCACATTGCGGTATGTAAGGGGATGGATGTAGACCAGCCGAGAAATCTGGCGAAGTCGGTAACGGTGGAGTAATGTGATTTACAATTAGACAATTTACTATTTACTATTTACGATTGAAGAATCAATGATAGATAGTAAGTTGTTTGATTGGCAGGTGGTAATTTAAATCGTAAATAGTAAATCGTCAAATCGTAAATAGTATAGATGGAACAATTGAAACATGAATGTGGCGTTGCATGATACGCTTGCTTAAACCGTTGGAGTATTACGAGAAAAAGTACGGAACATGGATGTACGGTCTTAATAAGCTCTACCTGTTAATGGAGAAACAACATAACCGTGGACAGGAAGGTGCGGGACTGGCATGTGTGAAACTGGAAGCAAATCCGGGTGAAGAATATATGTTTCGTGAACGTGCTTTAGGCTCCGGAGCTATTACGGAGATCTTTGAAAATGTTCAAAACAATTTTAAGGAGCTCACTCCCGAACAGTTGCATGATGCTGCGTATGCCAAACGAGTCCTGCCTTTTGCCGGGGAAGTATATATGGGGCATCTTCGTTATTCCACTACGGGAAAATCCGGAATCTCATACGTGCATCCATTTTTAAGAAGAAATAACTGGCGTGCCAAGAATCTCGCTCTTTGCGGAAACTTCAATATGACGAATGTGGACGAAATATTTGCCCGTATCACTGCCATTGGCCAGCATCCGCGTAAATATGCCGATACATATATCATGTTGGAACAGGTGGGACACCGTCTTGACCGTGAAGTGGAGCGTGTATTCAATCTTGCCGAAGCCGAAGGGCTTACGGGCATGGGCATCACGCATTATATAGAAGAATATATTGATTTGGCAAACGTACTGCGTACTTCCAGTCGCGAATGGGATGGGGGGTATGTTATTTGTGGATTGACCGGAAGCGGTGAATCTTTCGCTATCCGTGACCCGTGGGGCATCCGGCCTGCATTTTGGTATCAGGATGACGAGATTGCTGTTCTTGCTTCCGAACGTCCGGTTATCCAGACAGCTTTGAATGTTCCGTTTGAGGAAATCAAGGAACTGCAACCGGGGCAGGCATTGTTGATTAGCAAAGAAGGTAAGATACGTACTTCGCAAATCAATAAGCCGCGCGAAAATCAGGCTTGTTCCTTCGAACGTATCTATTTTTCCCGTGGCAGTGACGTCGATATTTATAAAGAAAGGAAACGGCTGGGCGAAAAGTTGGTTCCGAGAATATTGAAAGCAATCAATAATGATATCGATCATACGGTCTTCTCTTTTATTCCCAACACTGCGGAGGTTGCTTTCTATGGAATGTTGCAGGGACTGGATGATTACTTGAATGAGGAGAAAGTGCAGCAGATCGCTGCATTGGGGCATAACCCGAATATGGAGGAATTGGAAGTTATTCTTTCCCGTCGTATTCGCAGCGAAAAGGTGGCAATCAAGGATATTAAGCTCCGTACGTTCATCGCCGAAGGAAACAGTCGTAATGATTTGGCTGCCCATGTGTATGATATTACATACGGAAGTCTTGTACCCGGTGTTGATAATCTGGTGATTATCGACGACAGCATTGTGCGCGGTACTACGCTGAAACAAAGTATTATCGGTATTCTCGACCGTCTCGGTCCGAAGAAGATTGTCATTGTATCTTCTTCTCCGCAGGTGCGTTATCCTGACTATTACGGTATTGATATGGCAAAGATGAGCGAGTTTATCGCCTTCAGGGCTGCTGTCGAACTTTTAAAGGAACGGGATATGAAAGATGTGATTGCGGCCGCCTATCGTAAATCGAAAGAGCAGGTAGGACTGCCGAAAGAGCAGATGGTAAACTATGTGAAAGATATTTATGCTCCGTTCACTGATGAGGAAATCTCTGCCAAAATGGTAGAACTGCTGACACCCAAGGGAACCAAGGCGAAAGTGGAAATCGTCTATCAACGTTGGAGGGATTGCACGAGGCTTGTCCGCATCATAAAGGCGACTGGTATTTTAGCGGTAACTACCCTACACCGGGTGGTGTGAAAATGGTGAACCGGGCGTTCATCGACTATATAGAACAAATGTATCAATTCTAACAACCATACAACGATTCAATAATAAGAATGAGAAATGTGACATTAATCCTTGACGACGGGAGCCGGTTTTCCGGTAAGTCGTTTGGCTACGAGAAGCCGGTGGCGGGCGAAGTAGTGTTTAATACTGCCATGACCGGATATCCGGAGAGCCTCACTGACCCTTCATACGCCGGACAGTTGATGACGCTTACCTATCCTTTGGTAGGTAACTACGGTGTTCCTCCTTTTACTATCGAGCCGAATGGACTTGCCACTTTCATGGAAAGTGAGAAGATCCACGCGGAAGCGATTATCGTAAGTGACTATTCTTATGAATACAGCCATTGGAACGCTGTGGAGAGCCTCGGTGACTGGTTGAAACGCGAAAAGGTTCTTGGTATCACGGGCATTGATACGCGCGAGCTGACTAAAGTGCTTCGTGAACATGGAGTAATGATGGGGAAAATAGTATTTGAAAATGAAGAATTAAGAATGAAGAATGAAGAATTTCCGTCTTATAGCGATATAAACTATGTAGACCAGGTTTCCTGTAAAGAAATTTTTCATTATTTCCCTAGTGGAACAAGCAGCCACAGCGCAGCTAATTCTTCATTCTTCATTCCTCATTCTTCATTAAAAAAAGTTGTTTTGGTAGATTGCGGTGTGAAGACTAATATCATTCGTTGTCTGCTGAAACGTAATGTAGAGGTGATCCGTGTACCTTGGGATTATGATTATAACGGACTCGAATTTGACGGACTGTTTATTTCTAACGGACCGGGGGATCCGGATACCTGTGATGCTGCGGTGCAGAATATCCGCAAGGCGATGGCAAACGAGAAACTGCCTATTTTCGGAATCTGCATGGGTAACCAACTGCTATCGAAAGCGGGAGGAGCCAAGATTTATAAATTGAAATACGGTCACCGTAGCCACAACCAACCGGTGCGTATGGTAGGTACGGAACGTTGCTTCATCACTTCGCAAAACCACGGTTATGCCGTAGACAATAATACGTTGAGTGCAGATTGGGAACCGTTATTTATTAATATGAATGATGGCTCTAACGAAGGAATCAAGCATAAAAGAAACCCTTGGTTTTCTGCACAATTCCATCCGGAAGCAGCGAGTGGACCTACGGATACGGAATTCCTGTTCGACGAATTTGTAAAACTATTATAACCCATATTCATCACGGATTATAAAAAATCTGTGTTAATCTGTGTAATCTGTGGTGAACCAGAAAGTAGAATCAATGAAAGAAAATATAAAGAAAGTATTGCTGTTGGGTTCCGGTGCCCTGAAGATCGGTGAGGCCGGTGAGTTTGACTATTCCGGTTCGCAGGCACTCAAAGCCTTGAAGGAAGAAGGCATTGAAACGATTCTTATCAATCCTAATATTGCTACGGTACAGACGTCCGAAGGAGTGGCGGATCAAATCTACTTCCTCCCGGTGACTCCGTATTTCGTAGAGAAAGTGATTCAGAAAGAAAAACCGGAAGGCATTATGCTGGCGTTCGGTGGTCAGACAGCCTTGAACTGTGGAGTGGCATTGTATAAGGAAGGTATTCTTGAAAAATATAATGTAAAAGTTCTTGGTACTCCGGTACAAGCCATTATGGATACCGAGGATCGTGAACTTTTCGTTCAGAAATTGAATGAAATCAATGTAAAGACCATTAAGAGTGAAGCCGTAGAAAATGCGGAAGATGCTCGTCGCGCAGCAAAAGAACTGGGGTATCCCGTAATTGTTCGTGCTGCTTACGCTTTGGGTGGCTTGGGCTCCGGTTTCTGTGATAACGAAGAGCAACTGGATATTCTTGTAGAAAAAGCGTTCTCTTTCTCTCCGCAGGTATTAGTGGAAAAATCTCTTCGTGGTTGGAAAGAAGTGGAATATGAAGTGGTACGTGACCGTTTCGACAACTGTATCACCGTTTGTAATATGGAAAACTTCGACCCGCTGGGTATTCATACCGGTGAATCTATCGTTATTGCTCCGTCACAAACGCTTACGAACAAAGAATATCATAAACTTCGGGAACTGGCAATACGTATCATCCGCCACATCGGTATTGTGGGCGAATGTAATGTACAATATGCCTTCGACCCCGAATCCGAAGATTATCGGGTGATTGAAGTAAATGCCCGTCTTTCCCGTTCATCGGCTTTGGCATCTAAGGCAACGGGTTATCCGCTGGCTTTCGTTGCGGCCAAATTGGGACTGGGTTACGGACTCTTCGACCTGAAGAACTCTGTAACAAAGACTACTTCTGCTTTCTTCGAACCGGCACTGGATTATGTTGTATGTAAGATTCCACGTTGGGATTTGGGTAAATTCCACGGTGTAGATAAAGAATTGGGATCTTCTATGAAATCTGTCGGTGAGGTGATGGCTATCGGTCGCACTTTTGAAGAAGCTATCCAGAAAGGGCTCCGCATGATCGGACAGGGAATGCACGGATTTGTAGAAAACAAGGAGCTAGTTATTTCCGACATCGACAAGGCTTTGCGCGAACCGACTGATAAACGTATTTTTGTTATCTCGAGGCTTTTCGTGCCGGCTACACCATCGATCAGGTACACGAACTGACTAAGATTGATAAATGGTTCCTTCAGAAATTGATGAATATCATGCAGACTTCCGAAGAACTGCATAGCTGGGGAAATAATCACAAACAAATAGCCGATCTGCCAAACGAACTGCTTCGTAAAGCCAAGGTTCAAGGTTTCTCTGATTTCCAGGTTGCCCGTGCCATCGGCTACGAAGGTGATATGGAGGATGGTATTCTTTATGTCCGCAAACATCGTAAAGAGGCGGGTATTCTTCCGGTAGTGAAGCAGATCGATACTTTGGCAGCCGAATATCCGGCACAAACCAATTATCTGTATCTTACTTATAGCGGTGTGGCAAATGATGTTCATTACTTGGGCGACCATAAATCCATTGTCGTATTAGGGTCTGGTGCTTATCGTATCGGTTCTTCCGTAGAATTTGACTGGTGCGGTGTGCAGGCTTTAAATACTATTCGTAAAGAAGGATGGCGCAGCGTGATGATTAACTATAATCCTGAAACCGTATCTACGGACTATGATATGTGCGATCGCTTGTACTTCGACGAATTGACTTTCGAACGCGTGATGGATATTCTGGAGCTTGAGAATCCGCATGGAGTAATTGTATCTACCGGTGGTCAGATTCCAAATAATCTTGCTTTGCGTCTGGATGCACAGAATATCAATATCCTTGGCACAAGTGCCAAGAGCATTGACAATGCTGAAGACCGTGAGAAATTCTCTGCCATGCTCGACCGTATCGGTGTGGATCAGCCCCGTTGGCGTGAATTAACATCTATGGATGATATTCAGGAGTTTGTTGAAGAAGTAGGTTTTCCTGTACTTGTCCGTCCGTCATACGTGCTTTCGGGAGCTGCAATGAATGTTTGTTCCAATCAGGAAGAACTGGAACGTTTCCTGAAACTGGCAGCCAATGTCTCGAAAAAACATCCGGTAGTAGTAAGTCAGTTTATTGAACATGCCAAGGAAGTAGAAATGGATGCCGTGGCGCAGAATGGCGAAATTGTGGCATACGCTATTAGTGAGCATATCGAATTTGCGGGAGTACACTCCGGTGACGCGACTATTCAGTTCCCGCCACAGAAGCTATATGTAGAAACTGTTCGTCGTATTAAGCGTATCAGCCGTGAGATTGCCAAGGCTTTGAATATCTCCGGTCCGTTTAATATTCAGTATTTGGCAAAAGACAATGATATCAAGGTGATTGAATGTAACTTGCGTGCCAGTCGTTCTTTCCCATTTGTCAGCAAGGTACTGAAGATTAACTTTATTGAACTGGCAACCAAAGTTATGCTTGGCCTGCCTGTCGAAAAACCGGAAAAGAATCTTTTCGAACTGGACTATGTGGGAATCAAGGCTTCCCAATTCTCCTTCAACCGTTTGCAGAAAGCCGATCCGGTGTTGGGAGTAGATATGGCTTCCACCGGTGAAGTAGGTTGTATTGGTATGGATACTTCTTGTGCCGTATTGAAAGCAATGCTTTCTGTAGGTTATCGTATTCCGAAGAAGAATATCTTGCTTTCTACGGGTACGATGAAGCAAAAAGCGGATATGATGGATGCAGCCCGTATGTTGGTGAATAAGGGATATAAACTCTTTGCGACGGGCGGTACACATAAAGCGCTTGCCGAGAGCGGTATTGAGAGTACTCATGTTTATTGGCCGAGTGAAGAGGGACATCCGCAGGCGTTGGAGATGCTTCATAGTAAGGAAATAGATATGGTAGTCAATATACCAAAGAACTTGACTGCCGGAGAATTAAGTAATGGGTATAAAATCCGTCGTGCCGCCATCGATTTAAATATTCCGTTGATTACGAACGCTCGTCTGGCTAGTGCATTTATCAATGCTTTCTGTACAATGAGTGTGGATGATATAGCTATCAAGAGCTGGGCAGAATATAAATAAGATGATTATATTCTATTGAAATGAAAAGACAAAGGTCGTTCTTATTATTCGAGAGCGGCCTTTGTCTATTATTGTAGAAATACAATTTTTCGATTATTCAGTTGGAAAATTAAATACTCTTGGTCTTTATTTGCTGTTTTGGACATTTTAATGTAACTTGCGCGCTTATTTAAATAATATTTTTTTTACAGGAGGATGATAGGTATGGATAATCATGTTGTAATAATGGCTGGTGGCATAGGGAGCCGTTTCTGGCCGATGAGCACTCCGGAATGTCCTAAACAATTTATTGATGTAATGGGATGTGGCCGGTCACTGATTCAATTGACGGCAGACCGTTTTGATGGTGTTTGCCCCAGGGAAAATATGTGGGTGGTAACTTCTGAAAAATACATTGATATTGTTCGGGAGCAGTTGCCGGAAATCCCGGAAAGTAATATTTTAGCGGAACCTTGTGCACGAAATACTGCACCTTGTATCGCGTTTGCTTGCTGGAAAATCAAAAAGAAGCATCCCCGTGCTAATATTGTAGTAACTCCTTCGGATGCATTAGTCATCGATACGGGCGAGTTCCGTAGAGTGATGGAGAAAGCACTTCGTTTTACGGATGATAGCAGTGCTATTGTCACAATAGGTATTCGGCCGACTCGTCCGGAGACAGGCTACGGATATATTGCTGCTGCCAACCAGCTTCAAACAGATAAAGAAATTTATACAGTAGACGCATTCAAGGAAAAACCCGATAAAGAGACAGCTGAAAAGTATTTGGCGGAAGGTAATTACTTCTGGAATGCGGGAATCTTTGTGTGGAACGTGCGTACTATCACTTCCGTGATGCGTGTATATGCTCCGGGTATCGCACAGATTTTTGACCGTATTTTCCCGGATTTCTATACGGAAAAAGAAAATGAAACAATCAAAAAGTTATTCCCGACTTGCGAAAGTATTTCTATCGACTATGCGGTGATGGAAAAAGCAGAAGCGATTTACGTGTTACCGGCTTCTTTCGGCTGGTCGGATTTAGGCACATGGGGAGCACTTCGCGGTCTTTTGCCACAGGATAAATCGGGAAATGCTACTGTAGGAACCGATATACGTTTGTATGACAGTAAGAATTGTATTGTGCATGCCAGCGAAGAAAAACGAGTTGTCGTTCAAGGACTGGATGGATATATCATCGCGGAGAAAGATAATACATTACTGATTTGTAAATTGGAAGAGGAACAACGGATTAAAGAGTTCTCGAAATAAAGATTATTTCGTTTGCTGATATTCGTGTGGTGTCATTCCTGTCATTCGTTTGATATTCAATTGAAAGCCGGAGTTAAGCACTCCGGCATTATTTTTATAATTGCACTTCGATATTTAATTTTCCACCAAGTCCACGTTCTACAATATCAAATAATGTTTTGAGAGTAATATTTTCTCCATCGTTTTCAACTTTTGATATGAATGTACGTTTCTTGTCAATGCGACTTGCAAGCTCTGCTTGTGTCATCTCTAATTTTTCTCTGGCACTTCGTATCTTAAAGCCAATGCGCAAAGCCTCAAGTTCTCGCTCAAGCCTGTCTCGTTCCGGTGCTCCAACTTCACCGTAATACTCATTTTTAATTTGGTCTAATGTCTTTGTATTCATTCTAAAATCTCCTTTTCTTTTTCTTTATAATAGTCGGTCATAAGCCGTTCTGCTCTTTTTATTTCTTCTGGTGGTGTTTTTTGTGTCTTTTTCTGAAAGCCACTTAACAAAACAACCAATTTATTACCGTCAAAGAAACAAAAAATGCGGAAGATATTATTGCCTAGTTGCACGCGAACCTCAAATAGTCCATTAGTACCTTCTATGTATTTTAGATATGTCGTTGGGATTCGGTCTATCTGCTCGATAATATCTAGCACTTTGATGATTTTATCGCGAACCTTCTGTGGTTGTTTCTTGAAAAAATCATCAAAATATTCTTTATATGTTATGACTTCTCTTACTTTCACTTTACAAAGGTAACTTATAAATTACATAAAAGCAATTTTAGACTACTTTTTCTTTAATTTTTCTCATCATTTTATCCATTATCTCTTCAGAACATTTTTGCCAACTCATAGAGAGTGACTGTATTCAGGAAATCCCTATCTTTGTCTTTCGAAGAAACCAAAGAAATAATGGATATGAAAAGAATGATTTTCAGTTTCTCCTTTTTACTGTATGTAGCAGGAGCGTATGCGCAGATAACATTGGAAGAATGTCAGCGGAAGACGCAGGACAATTATCCGTTGGTACATCAGTATGGTTTAGTGGAGAAGACAAAGGAATATAATCTGGAAAATGCAGCCAAGGGATATTTGCCTCAATTTGCTCTTTCGGCAAAGGCCTCTTATCAGAGTGATGTGACAGAAATTCCGGTAAAACTTCCCGGAGTAGATTTAAAAGGATTGTCCAAAGACCAATATCAGGTCATGTTGGAGTTGCAACAGAAGATATGGGACGGGGGAGGAATCCGTATGCAGAAGAAGCAGACGATTGCAGAGGCTGAAGTGGAGAAAGAAAAACTGAATGTAGATATGTATGCGCTGAATGACCGCGTGAATGATCTTTATTTTGGAATTCTCCTGCTGGACGAGCAAATCAAACAGAATACATTGTTACAAGATGAGTTAGAGAGAAATTATCGTCAGATTACTGCTTATGTGGAAAATGGAATAGCCAATCAAGCTGATTTGGATGCAGTGAAAGTGGAGCAGCTGAATACAAAACAGAAAAGAGTGGATTTAGTATCATCACGGGCAGCTTATTTGAAAATGCTTTCGCTGTTGGTAGGAGAAGCACTGTCTCCGGAGACAGTGCTGGAGAAGCCTGTACCTCAAAGTATGGTTTCGGCTGTCAGTGAGATTCGTCGGCCGGAGTTGGCTTTGTTTGATGCACAGGGAGCCGGACTGCAAGTGCAGGAGAAGGCTTTGAATGTGCGTCATCTTCCGCAGTTCGGACTGTTTGTGCAGGGGGCATACGGAAATCCCGGATTGGATATGCTGAAGAATGAATTTTCTCCTTATTATATGGCAGGTGTCCGGCTTTCATGGAATTTTGGTAGTCTGTATACTTTGAAAAATGACCGTCGGGTGATCGAGAAGAAAAGACAGCAACTGGATAATAACCGGGATGTATTCCTTTTCAATACAAGACTGGAAATGACGCAGCAGGATCAGGCTATCCATTCTTTGGAGAAGCAAATGCGGGATGATGATGAAATAATCCGGTTGCGTACAAATATCCGTAAAGCTGCCGAAGCAAAGGTGGCAAATGGAACATTGACCGTGACTGAAATGTTACGTGAACTGACTAATGAGAGCTTGGCGCGTCAGTCGAAAGCCATACATGAGATTCAACGGTTAATGGGAATTTATCAATTGAAATATACAATAAATGATTAATATAACTTCTCCGGATATGAAAAGAATAACAAAAATAGGAATGTGGGGGATAACGCTGATGATGTTATCTGCCTGTGGAAATGGAACACCAGATTATGACGCAACCGGTACATTTGAAGCTACGGAAGTAATAGTGTCCGCCGAGGCTGCCGGAAAATTGCTACGACTGGAAGTAGAAGAGGGAACAAAGCTGAAAGCGGGTGAGGAGATCGGGTTGGTAGATACGGTACAATTGTATTTAAAGAAACTGCAATTGGAAGCCAGTATGAAATCGGTAGAAAACCAGCGTCCTGATCTTGCCAAACAGATTGCCGCTACCAAACAGCAAATTGTCACGGCAGAGCGTGAGAGGAAACGGGTGGAAAACTTGCTTGCTGCAGGTGCGGCCAATCAGAAGCAACTGGATGATTGGGACGCGCAAGTCAAATTACTCGAACGGCAGCTCGTTGCACAGGAATCATCGTTGCGTAATAGTACGAATAGCCTTACAGAACAAGGCAATTCGGTTGCTATACAGGTAGCGCAAGTGGAGGATCAGTTAGCTAAATGTCATGTTCAGTCACCTATCGCAGGTATAGTATTGGCTAAATATGCGGAAGCCGGTGAATTGGCGGCTATCGGCAAGCCTTTATTTAAGGTGGGCGAAGTGGATCGTATGTATTTGAGGGCTTACATCACTTCCGAACAGTTGTCAAAAGTGAAACTGGGAGATCAAGTGACTGTGTATGCTGACTATGGCAACTCGGAGCAGAAAGCTTATCCGGGGGAAGTGACCTGGATTTCCGATCGTTCGGAATTCACTCCAAAAACAATTCTGACGAAGAATGAACGTGCTAATCTGGTATATGCAGTGAAGATTGCGGTGAAGAATGACGGAGCGTTGAAGATTGGTATGTATGGCGGAGTAAAATTAAAGAATGAAGATTAAAAATTAAAGTCAGGGAGATGGAGAAGGATGTACCCATAGTGGTTGTGAAAGAAGTCGGCAAGAGCTATGGAACGGTGGAAGCGCTGAAAGAGGTTTCTTTTGTGGTAGAACGGGGAGAGATCTTTGGGCTGATAGGTCCTGACGGTGCCGGTAAGAGTACCTTATTCCGTATTCTGACTACTTTGCTGCTGGCAGATAAGGGAACGGCCACGATCGGCGGACTGGATGTGGCAACAGACTATAAACAGATTCGTACGAAGGTTGGATATATGCCCGGCCGTTTTTCACTTTACCAGGATCTTTCAGTAGAGGAGAATCTGGAGTTTTTCGCTACCGTATTCCATACAACTGTTCAGGAGAACTATGATTTAATTAAAGATATCTATCAGCAGATAGAACCGTTCAGGAAAAGAAGGGCAGGGGCTTTGTCGGGTGGTATGAAGCAGAAACTGGCATTGAGTTGCGCTTTGATTCATAAACCGGATATTTTATTCCTGGATGAACCCACTACCGGAGTGGATCCTGTGTCGCGCAAGGAATTTTGGCAAATGCTTCGGAACTTGCGGGAACAGGGTATTACCATTGTTGTTTCTACTCCCATTATGGATGAAGCCCGGCAATGTGACCGGATTGCTTTTATCAATCATGGAAAGATTCATGGAATTGATACTCCCGAGCGTATTCTTCAGCAATTTGCATCCATCCTTTGCCCGCCTTCTTTGGAACGGGAGGAGGTGAGGCATGAAACCGCTCCGGTCATTGAAGTGGAGCAGTTGACAAAGTGTTTTGGTAATTTTACAGCGGTAGATCATATCTCCTTTCAGGTGAACCGGGGAGAGATATTTGGCTTTCTGGGTGCTAATGGAGCCGGAAAGACTACGGCCATGCGCATGCTTTGCGGATTGAGCAAACCGACATCGGGCATCGGAAAGGTGGCAGGATATGATATTTTCCGGGAAGCTGAACAAGTAAAGAAGCATATCGCTATATGAGCCAAAAGTTTTCGCTGTATGAAGATTTGAAGGTGTGGGAGAATATCCGTCTGTTTGCCGGGATTTATGGGATGAAAGAGCAAGAGATAGAACGGAAGACAGAAGAATTGTTGGATCGCCTGGAGCTTACTGCCGAACGGGATACTCTGGTGAAGAGCCTTCCGGTGGGGTGGAAGCAGAAATTAGCTTTTTCAGTTTCAATCTTCCATGAGCCGAGAATTGTTTTTCTGGATGAGCCGACGGGTGGAGTAGATCCCGCTACGAGAAGGCAGTTCTGGGAATTGATTTATCAGGCAGCCGACCAGGGAATCACCATATTTGTCACTACCCATTATATGGATGAAGCGGAATATTGTAACCGGATATCTATCATGGTGGATGGTCAGATTAAAGCTCTTGATACACCTGCCCGTTTGAAGCAGCAATTCGGTGCGGAAACGATGGATGATGTTTTTCAGCAATTAGCCCGCGGTGCGGTGCGCAAAGCAGATTGATTATGAGACAGTTTATAGCTTTTGTAAAGAAGGAATTTTATCATATTTTCCGTGACCGGCGAACCATGCTGATTTTGTTGGGGATGCCGGTTGTACAAATTATACTATTCGGTTTTGCCATCAGTACAGAGGTGAAAAATGTCCGGTTGGCGGTGCTCGATCCTTCTAATGATGTGGTGACACGAAAGATAATTGATCGTTTGGACGCCAGTGAGTACTTTACCGTTACTGCACGTTTTCATTCGCCCCAGGAAATGGAAGCTGCTTTTCTGAAGAATAAGGTTGATATGGCGATTGTTTTTAGCGAACGTTTTATAGATGATCTCTATACGGGTGATGCTCGTGTGCAGCTGGTAGTAGATGCGACAGATCCGAATATGTCGACTTCGCAGGTTAATTATGCAACGGGAATTGTTTCTATGGTAGGTCAGGAAATGATGCCGCCCAATATGTCGGCTGCCCGTTTAACGTCGGATATAAAACTGTTGTATAACCCGCAAATGAAGAGTGCTTATAACTTTGTTCCGGGGGTAATGGGGTTGATCCTGATGCTGATTTGTGCTATGATGACCTCGATTTCCATCGTTCGTGAAAAAGAGACGGGTACCATGGAAGTATTACTGGTTTCGCCTGTGAAGCCATTATTTATTATTTTGGCAAAGGCTGTGCCTTATTTTGTGTTGTCGTTTGTCAATCTGATAACAATTCTTTTACTTTCGGTCTTTGTGCTGGATGTTCCGGTAGTAGGAAGTTTGTTCTGGTTGATAACCGTCTCTTTGTTGTTTATCTTCGTATCCTTGGCGTTGGGTTTATTGATTTCATCAGTCACGCGTACACAGGTTGCGGCCATGCTGGTTTCCGGTTTGATGTTGATGATGCCCACGATGCTTTTATCGGGGATGATTTTCCCTATTGAGAGTATGCCGTTGATACTTCAATGGATCTCAGATATACTTCCGGCACGTTGGTATATTCAGGCTGTGCGAAAGTTGATGATTGAAGGAGTGCCTGTTGTATTGGTATATAAGGAGATTGGCATCTTATTATTAATGGCGACGGTACTTATTACGATCAGTATCAAAAAATTCAAGTATAGATTGGAGTAGATAAGAATAATATGTAAATGTGCCAATTGGCTGTGTTATACTGCATAGCATTGACATATAAACATATCAGCAAATTGAAGAATTATTTATGATAAAGTTCCTGATAGAAAAAGAGTTTAAACAATTGCTTCGCAATTCGTTTCTTCCGAAATTGATTCTTGTATTTCCATGTATGATTATGCTATTGATGCCTTGGGCGGTAAATCTGGAAATCAAGAATATACAGCTGAATATTGTGGATAATGACCATTCGGCTATTTCACAACGTTTAGTGAATAAGATTGCTGCCTCCACTTACTTTCGTTTGGTAGAAGTACCGGCCTCGTATGAAGAAGGTCTTCGAAACATTGAAATTGGAACGGCTGATATTGTGATGGAAATTCCAAGGCATTTGGAACGGGATTGGATGAATGGAGAGGATGCTCATGTATTGATAGCGGCCAATGCCGTGAATGGAACGAAAGGCGGTCTGGGCAGTTCTTATTTGTCTTCTATCATTAATGATTATGTAGCCGAACTACGTTCGGAACATCCCGAAGCAGCTACCGTTTCCGGTGCTTTCGCTTCCATACAGGTTGATACGCAGGGATTGTTTAATCCGAATCTGAACTATAAGCTCTATATGATTCCGGCATTGATGGTCATGTTGTTGACTTTGATTTGTGGTTTCTTGCCTGCGTTGAATGTGGTTAGCGAGAAGGAAGTGGGGACAATAGAACAAATCAATGTGACTCCGGTTCCGAAGTTTGTTTTTATTTTGGCAAAGCTCCTGCCTTATTGGCTGATTGGTTTTCTGGTGCTGACGGTGTGTTTCATATTAGCCTGGTTAATTTATGGCATAGTACCTGTCGGGCATTTTCTGTTGATTTACTTTTTCGCGGTTCTTTTTGTTCTGGTGATGTCCGGCTTCGGACTAGTCATTTCCAACTATTCAGCAACGATGCAGCAATCAATGTTTGTTATGTGGTTCTGTTTGTTGGTGGTGATTTTGATGAGCGGTTTGTTTACCCCCATTAGCAGCATGCCGGAATGGGCACAAATAATAACGATATTCAATCCTTTGAAGTATTTTATGGAGGTGATGCGAATGATATATCTGAAGGGGAGTGGTTTCTTTGATTTGCTGCCGCAGTTCGGAATATTGTTGCTTTTTGCAGTCGTGTTTAATAGTTGGGCGGTAATTAGTTATCGGAAGAACAACTGAAGATAATAAGGGGTCAGTCCGAAAACCCTGTGGGTATGTTATGTTAATAAGGCGGCATTGCCTGCAAAGACAATAAAAAACAGCTCGTTTCCCTTTAAGGGAGAGAGCTGTTTTTGATTCTTTTCATCACCGTCTCCGGTGAATAGTAAGTGGTTACTGTATTACTTTATTTCGATTTGTCTATTTGGCTTCTTCACTTCTTCTTCAGAGAGTTTCGGAAGTTCGATATTTAGAACGCCATGTTCTACAGATGCAGCAATTTTCTCTTTGTCTACATTATCCGGTAGAATCATTGTTTGCTGGAACTTAGAGTATGAGAATTCGCGACGCAGATAGCGACCGTCTTTCTTTTCCTCCTTGTTTTCTGTCTTCTTCTCCATGCTGATAACGAGGTTATTGTCTTCATCAATGCGAACATTGAAATCATCCTTCGTCATACCCGGAGCAGCCAATTCCACTTTGTATTCTTTTTCTGTTTCCAAAACATTAATTGCAGGTGCAGTAGCATTTGCTTTTACCATCCAATCGTTATCAAAGAAATCATTAAAGATACTTGGTAACCAACTTTGAGTTCTTCTAACAGGCATCATAATTTTAGTCTCCTATCTTTAAGTTAAACATTCAGTTAATTATTCTTGAACTTCGGTATTTTCACTTCTGATGGTACCGGTTGTCCCGGTTTCCATCGTCTGCTCTCGAACCGTTGTTCGCTTCTATAAGTGCAAACCTTATGCCAAGTGATTTTTGAGACTAAAATTGTCTATTTGTCATTATAATAATGCCAATTTTGCAATAATAATGACAAAATGTATTCTATTTTTATTTATTTTATATAAGATAGATATTAATTTGATAATATGTCTATTTCTTCTCGATTAGTTTGAATCTCATTCTTAATGTTTGCCTTTCTTCGTCATAGTCATAGCTAATGATTTTGAAAGTTCCCATTTCAGAAGTATTTGATACATGCAATCCGATACAGGCACAGGCGTCATAATCTCCAATGCGGACAATGCGAAGGGTAGGACTTGCGTCAGCAGGTAGTTTGCTTAAATCTACGATGTCTTTGGCCTGTTCATGTGTCATATACTCAACAGTCACAGGTAGGTTTTGACTGATTGCTTCATTTACTATCTCTTCAATGGACTGGATTTGTTCCGCTGTCGGACATGACGAAAGTATATAATCACATTTGCTCTTTTTTCTTTCGATGTGGGCATTGCGAGAACGTGGACAGCCAAAGGTTTTTACCATGGTTGCATTGAGTAAATGCTCTGCTGTATGCATAGGAGGATACTCCTGCTTGTTGTGGTCGTTGAGTTGAATTTGTTGTTCCATAAATTATTTCAATAACTTTTTATTTTTGATATCTTCTAGTATGCTCATTTGTTGAATTGCTATTTGATTTAATTTGATAAGTCTGTCTTTGGGTGTCAAACCTTCATTTATGAAAACGGCATTTAAATTTTCCATGTTTGATAAGCAGATAAGTTCATTGATTGAGGCATAATCACGAATATTACCTTTTAAATTAGGGTGTGTATCACGCCATTCTAAGGCTGTCATTCCAAACATGGCTACATTAAGGATATCAGCTTCGCTGGCATAAATCATGGATGCTTGCTGTGGGGTGATTTCTTGAGGGATAAGATGCTGCTTGATTGCATCAGTATGAATATGATAATTAATTTTAGATAGTTCTCGCTTTGCTGACCAACCAATTTGAGCTTGCTCTTGCTCTTTGAGACGTTGGAATTCTTTTACTATATATAACTCAAATTCAACAGAAATCCAACTTGCAAATTTGAATGCAATATCTTTGTGAGCAAAAGTGCCGCCATATCTTCCGGATTTGGATATGAGTCCAATAGCACAGGTCGTTTCTATCCATTTTTGAGGAGAAAGAGTGAATGCATTTAAACCTGCTTCTTTTCTAAACCCCTCGATTCGAGGGGTTTAAAATGGGGGTTATATAATATTTCCCATAATCCTAGATATTCAATAGTCATTCTATTACGTAGCCAGTTGGCAATAACAGTATTAGCATCTGTTGTCTTGTATTTAGCTATGTCGGTTAAAGAAATATAATCTGTATCGTTGATCTTTAAGATAGTAACGTCTGTGGTCTGAACTGTAATCTTTGCCATATTCTGATTTTTCAGTAAAGGTAAAGTTATATTTGGGAATAAAGAAACGTATATCACTTTTTATTCAAGGTATGTTAAACTCACTTCTAATATATAGGCATAAAAAAAGGAGCAACGCCTTGCTCCAACCTTTGTTAACCTTAAATCTAATACTATGAAAAACACAGTGCAAAGATACGGACTCCTGGGAAATTAGCAAATAATCCAAGTAAAATAGCATGTTATATAACATAGATTAAGAAAAACATCTTTCGTCTTAACGGTTATTCGATATTTTGGGCGTCTATGTATGGAGTTTTTTTTATCTTTGTGAAAAATATCATATTACTAATACTTAATATAAACATGGATAAAAGAAGATTGAGCCAATGGATGTTATTGGCTGTTGTTTGCTTGAGTTTCTCAATAGGAGAAAGCTATGCACAGAAAAATGATTTTGGAAATTTAGCTCGTTATTCAAAACAAAATGCTGCACTTCCAAAGGCGACGAAGAAAGACAAACGAGTTATTTTTATGGGAAATTCCATTACGGAGGGCTGGGTACGTACTCATCCGGACTTTTTCAAATCAAACGGTTATATCGGCCGTGGAATCAGTGGGCAGACTTCTTACCAATTCTTGTTGCGTTTTCGGGAAGATGTGATTAATCTTTCTCCTGCTTTAGTGGTGATTAATGCCGGAACCAATGATGTCGCCGAAAATACACAAACTTATAATGAAGATTATACATTTGGAAACATCGTTTCTATGACAGAATTGGCAAAAGCAAATAAGATAAAAGTGATTCTGACTTCCGTATTGCCTGCCGCTGCATTTAAATGGAGAATGGAAATAAAAGATGTTCCACAGAAAATTAAATCTTTAAATGATCGGATAGAGGCTTATGCAAAAGCTAATAAAATTCCGTTTGTTAATTATTATAAGGCAATGGTGGATGAAAATCAGCCTTGAATCCCCAATATACTAAAGATGGAGTTCATCCGACAGGCGAGGGGTATGATATTATGGAGCCATTGATAAAAGCTGCTATTGAGAAAGCACTCTAAGGTTTATTGATGTAAATTTTGAAATATAAATGCTGTCTGATAATCAAGTTGGGCGGCATTTATTGTGAATGTGCACTTCTAATGGATATAGTTGTTGAAAAGGTTTTAGATGACGTATAGACATAAAAAAAGGAGCAACGCCTTGCTCCAACCTTTGTTAACCTTAAATCTAATACTATGAAAAACACAGTGCAAAGATACGGAGTTTTGGCAACTTTGCAAATTATAAGCTGCTAATTGGTGTTTTTATAACACTAATTAATAGATTAAATCCTGTGTTACAGGTTTGTTAAGAGTTTTATCCCTTGGCAATTCTCATGTAATATATGAAGAGGGGGAGTTTTTACCCCCATTTCTCTTTCATCAAATCTTCCAGTTTCAACAACTCGTCACGGTATTGTGCAGCTTCAATAAATTCGAGTTTCTTGGCTGCTTCCTGCATCAGTTTGCGAGTACGTTCGATACTCTTTTCCATTTGCGCTTTACTCATATACTGCACTACCGGGTCTGCTGCAATGTTCGGAGTAGAAGGTTCTACATAAGCATGTCTTTCTTTTAGCAGTTCATCCGCCTCTTTGGCATTACCGAATACCGACAAGTTTCTGGCCTTTTTAATCTGTTGAGGAGTAATTCCGTTTGCTTCATTGTATGCCAACTGTTTTTCCCGGCGGCGATTGGTTTCGTCAATCGTCAGTTTCATACTATCCGTCATCCTGTCCGCATACATGATTACCTTGCCGTTTACATTACGGGCAGCACGTCCTGCGGTTTGCGTCAGTGAACGGTGGGAGCGGAGGAATCCTTCTTTGTCGGCATCAAGAATAGCAACGAGCGACACTTCCGGAAGATCGAGTCCTTCACGGAGCAGGTTGACTCCGATAAGCACATCATAGATTCCTTGCCGGAGATCATCCATAATCTTCACACGTTCCAATGTATCGACATCACTATGGATATAGTTACATCTTACATTATTATTAAGAAGATACTCTGCCAGTTCTTCTGCCATTCGTTTGGTTAGTGTGGTGACGAGTACGCGTTCTTCCTTTTCAATGCGGAGCTGGATTTCTTCCATTAAGTCGTCAATCTGATTAAGGCTCGGGCGCACTTCGATGACAGGATCAAGCAGTCCTGTAGGACGGATCACCTGCTCTACGACGATACCTTCAGACTGAATCAGTTCATAATCTGCCGGTGTGGCACTGACGTAAATTACCTGTTTTGCCATTTCCTGAAACTCTTCAAATTTTAACGGACGGTTATCCATAGCCGCAGGCAATCGGAAACCATACTCCACCAGATTGATTTTACGTGCACGGTCTCCTCCGTACATCGCACGGATTTGAGGTACACTTACATGGCTTTCGTCAATGACAATCAGAAAATCATCCGGAAAGAAATCGAGCAGACAATAAGGACGAGTGCCGGCAGCACGACCATCGAAATAACGGGAATAGTTCTCAATTCCGGAGCAATGCCCTAATTCCCGGATCATTTCCATATCGTAAGTCACCCGTTCATAGAGCCGTTTGGCTTCATATTCTTTACCGATAGACTCGAAGAATGCCACTTGTTTGGTCAGATCATCTTCTATTTCGTGGATAGCACGGAGAGTTGCCTCTTTGGTCGTCATAAACAAATTGGCCGGATAAATCTTATAGGCGTCGAATGGAGCATGGTGACTCCTGTAATCGGGTCTACTTCTTCTACACCATCAATCTCATCTCCCCAGAAGGTGACACGGAGCAGATTGTCGGTATAAGCCAGATAGATATCCACAGTATCACCTTTAACGCGGAAATTTCCACGGTTCAAGTCAATATCATTGCGGACATACAAGCTGTCTACCAGACGACGTAAAAAGACATTGCGGTCCATCATCCGTCCCCGTTCTATTTCAATGACATTTTTGTAGAAGTCCGAAGGATTTCCCATACCGTAGATACAAGATACGGAAGAAACCACTACCACGTCTTTTCGTCCGGAGAGTAGGGCAGAAGTGGCTGCGAGTCGAAGCTTGTCGATTTCGTCATTGATGGCAAGATCTTTCTCTATATAAGTATCACTGCTCGGGAGATAGCCTCCGGCTGATAATAGTCATAGTAAGAAACGTAATATTCTACCGCATTATTGGGGAAGAAACCTTTAAACTCACTATAGAGCTGGGCACCAATGTCTTGTTATGGCTCAAAATCAACGTAGGTTTGTTGATATTGGCGATCACATTGGCAATGGTAAATGTTTTTCCCGATCCGGTCACTCCCAGCAAAGTCTGTGCGGGAACTCCCTGAAGTACCCCTTCAGTCAGTTGTGCTATCGCTTCCGGCTGATCCCCGGTAGGTTTGTAAGCTGATGTTAGTTCATAATTCATAGTTAAATCCTAAAAAGTGGAGCAATATTCGGTAAAATAATCGAGATAACAAATCATTTTTCCAAATAAATCCTTTACTTTGCAACATATTAATATCAAAAAACAGATTCATACAACTAGTAATACCAGAAACACATGATTTGGAATGAGAGCATTGAGTGTATGGACCGCGAAAGTCTTCGCAAGATTCAAAGCATACGACTCAAGAAAATTGTAGATTACGTCTATCACAACACTCCTTTCTATCGAAAGAAGATGCAGGAAATGGGAATAACTCCCGATGATATCAATAGTATCGATGATATTGTAAAACTGCCGTTTACCACGAAACATGATTTAAGAGATAATTATCCGTTCGGACTTTGTGCCGTGCCGATGAGCCAGATTGTACGTATTCATGCCTCTTCCGGAACGACCGGAAAGCCGACGGTTGTCGGATATACCGTAAGGACTTGGCCTCTTGGGCGGAATGTATATCACGTGCTTTTACCGCTTACGGAGCGGGCCGTTCTGATATTTTTCAGGTATCATACGGATACGGACTGTTTACGGGCGGACTGGGAGCACATGCCGGAGCCGAGAATATCGGTGCTTCTGTTATTCCGATGTCCAGTGGCAACACTGAAAAACAGATTACCTTGATGCATGATTTCGGATCGACAGTGCTTTGTTGCACTCCTTCTTATGCGCTTTACCTGGCAGATGCAATCAAAGATTCCGGTTTGCCACGTGAAGAATTTCAACTGAAAGTCGGTGCGTTCGGTGCGGAACCCTGGACGGAAAATATGCGTCATGAAATTGAAGAGAAACTGGGAATCAAAGCATACGATATTTATGGGTTGAGTGAAATTGCCGGACCGGGTGTCGGTTACGAGTGCGAATGTCAGAACGGCACTCACTTGAATGAAGACCATTATTTCCCGGAAATTATCGATCCGAATACTTTGCAACCGGTTGAACCGGGACAAACGGGCGAACTGGTGTTTACCCACCTCACCAAAGAGGGTATGCCATTGCTCCGTTACCGTACGCGTGATTTGACTGCCTTGCATCATGATAAATGTTCTTGCGGTCGTACATTAGTACGTATGGATCGTATTTTGGGACGCAGTGATGATATGATGATTATCCGTGGTGTAAACGTATTCCCGACACAGATTGAATCCGTTATCCTTGAAATGGCAGAATTTGAACCGCATTATTTGTTGATAGTGGGTCGTGAAAATAATACCGATACGATGGAGCTCCAGGTTGAAGTACGTCCGGAATTCTATTCTGATGAGATCAACAAAATGCTGGCTTTGAAGAAAAAGCTGGGAGGACGTTTGCAAAGCGTACTTGGATTGGGAGTCAACGTGAAACTGGTAGAGCCTCGCAGCATTGAGCGTAGCGTAGGTAAAGCAAAACGTGTGATTGATAATAGAAAAATATAAATAAGTATTAGGTATTAAGTATTAAGTATTAACCATGCGGGTGATCTTGGAACTACGGTAATACTTGTTGCCTAATACCTAATGCTTGTTACTTAATACTTAATACTTATTACTTATTACTTAATACTTTAATAAATATGGTAGCAAAACAACTTTCTATCTTTTTGGAAAATAAGTCAGGCCGTTTGACGGAAGTGACTGAAGTGCTGGCGAAAGAAAATATCAATCTTTCTGCTTTGTGCATTGCCGAAAATGCTGATTTTGGTATTTTGCGTGGAATAGTATCTGATCCGGATAAAGCATACAAAGCTTTAAAAGATAATCATTTTGCAGTGAATGTGACTGATGTAGTAGGTATAAGCTGTCCCAATATACCGGGTGCTTTGGCAAAAGTGCTGGGATATTTATCAGACGAGGGTGTATTTATTGAATATATGTATTCGTTTGCCAATAACAATATTGCAAATGTGGTAATTCGCCCCAGCAATCTGGATAAATGTATCGAGGTACTGAAAGAAAAGAAAGTCGATCTGCTGGCTGCAAGTGATTTGTATAAGCTGTAGATATAGCAGTAAACGATAAACAGGGAACGGTAAATAGCTGCGTTGTCTTTGAATGGGATAACACATTTGTTTGCCGTTTTTTTGCTATAAAAAATAGTGACGCTATCCGATGTGGATAGTGACGGTATACTTCACCGATACCGTCACTATCCCGGGCATATACCGTCACTATTTTTTTTCTGCCTTATAACAAGTTTTTTTCTGTCTTATAACAAGGAATCTGACGTTTGTTCGTCAGGTTTATGTCAATCATGATTTCTGTGTGATTCGTTTATTACCTGCCGTTTACAGTTTGGCGTTTGCAATTCGACGTCATTTTCTCTCCTTTTGTCGATGTTTAACGCCTTTTATGTATTAAAAAACACAGATTAATTGCTAAATTCCCAGCGAATAAGTAACTTTGCGCATTATTTTTAAATAGGATGAAGAAAAATATCATTATAACTTTGCTTGCGGCGGCTACTCTGACATCATGTGGAGAGTACAATAAATTGCTGAAAAGCACCGATTACGAATACAAGTACGAAGCCGCTAAAAACTATTTTGCGAAGGGACAGTATAATCGTTCAGCTACGTTGCTGAATGAGTTGATAACCATTCTGAAAGGAACCGATAAAGCGGAAGAGTCTTTGTATATGTTGGGAATGAGTTATTATAATCAGAAAGATTATCAGACAGCTGCCCAGACATTTATCACCTATTTCAATACGTATCCCCGTGGCACTTTTACCGAACTGGCACGTTTTCATGCAGGTAAAGCTTTATTCCTGGATACCCCGGAACCACGTTTGGATCAATCAAGCACTTATCAGGCTATCCAGCAGTTGCAGATGTTCATGGAGTATTTCCCGAACAGCACAAAGAAGCAGGAAGCACAGGATATGATTTTTGCTTTGCAGGATAAGCTGGTTTTGAAAGAACTTTATTCTGCAAGATTATATTATAATCTGGGTAATTATTTAGGCAATAACTATGAGTCTTGTGTAATCACAGCTCAAAATGCACTGAAAGATTATCCTTATACTGACTATCGTGAAGAACTTTCTATCTTGATTCTGCGTGCAAGACACGAAATGGCTATCTATAGTGTAGAAGACAAGAAGATGGATCGTTATCGCGAAACAGTGGACGAATATTATGCTTTCAAGAATGAATTTCCTGAAAGTAAATATTTGAAAGAAGCCGAGAAAATATTCAATGAATCACAGAAAGTAATTAAAGACTAAATTTAAATAGATTTATGGACTACAAAAAAACGAATGCTCCTGCTACAACAGTAACCCGTGACATGATGGAACTCTGTGCTGATACAGGTAATGTTTATGAAACTGTTGCCATTATTGGCAAGCGTGCTAATCAGATCAGTGTAGAAATCAAAAACGATCTTTCAAAGAAATTGGCAGAGTTTGCCTCTTACAATGACAACTTGGAAGAAGTGTTTGAAAATAGAGAGCAAATCGAAATTTCTCGTTATTATGAGAAATTGCCGAAACCGGACTTGATTGCTACGCAAGAATACATCGAAGGGAAAATATATTATAGAAATCCGGCTAAGGAGAAAGAAAAACTTCAGTAATTTATTTTCTGACGAAGAATTTGATAGTCAAGTAGTAAGTGGGATGATTATCCCTACTCCTTATTGCTTGGCTATTATTGTTTAACTCAACTACTTTAGAATACTTATGATTCAACGAATTCAAACTGTTTATTTATTGATTGTTGCAGGATTACTGATTACAGCTATGTGTATGCCGATAGGTTACTTCATTGATACAATGGGCGAACATCCTTTTAAGGCATTAGGATTGGAAATAAACGACGCTTTTCAGTCTACATGGGGGTTATTCGGGATTCTGATGCTTAGTACTATCGTTGCCGTGGCTACCATTTTTTTATATAAGAACCGTATGTTGCAGATTCGCATGACGATTTTCAATAGCTTGTTGTTGGTCGGTTATTACATTGCTGCCCTTGCTTTTTATTTTGCGTTGAAGAATGATGCAAATATGTTCCGGGTAGGTTGGGCATTGTGTTTACCACTTATTTCCATCATTCTGAATATATTGGCTGTTCGTGCTATTGGACGCGATGAGGTGATGGTAAAGGCTGCGGATAGATTGAGATAAGACTTTTCCCTATATCTGGGTAATTCGTTAATATGATTAATGAAAAGCATCGCTTTATAAGAGTTAAAGCGGTGCTTTTTGCTCTCTAAAGCTATGCTTTAGCATCCCTAAAACGGTGCATTTACTGAATATCCCTGTTTTAAAGATACAAATAAGGCAACTAATTCATTGCGAGTTAGTTGCCTTATTTATTTAAAGAGTATCCCTAAAGCGATGCTTTGTAGATATTCAAGCTCCTTCTCTCGAAAGGGAGGAGGGAGAGGATTTTATTTCTTCAAGTCAAATAGGTACGTGAGCTTTATGGTAATTGTTCCATGCGCTGCACGGGCGAAATAGTCTTTCTTTGTGGTGCTGTAAAAGTCGGACAGCGCAAAATAGTAACGGCCTTCAACGATGAAGCTGCCGGCTTTCTTTGTTCGGAGTTCTACACCGCCGCCACCGGCAATACCGTAGTCGAATTTATTCTGAATCTTAACTCCGTATACGGCTTTCTGTGTATTGGATAAGGTGTTCATATCAATACCTTTTATTGTTTCCGATTCGCTTATCAGAAAGCTGATTTGAGGACCTGCATGAACAAAGAATTGTAATCCTCTGTCTCGTCCGAAAGCAAGATGGGCTAGAAAAGGAATATCAATATAGGTCATTTTGCGGGTATAAGTTTTGCTCGGATCCTTCGAGGTGACTTCATATCCGTTATCGTCCAATGATACCGTTTCAAACAATTGGTCCCAACCCCTTTGTGATACATTCAATTCGACTTGTGCACCACAAATCATGGCAAAATACTTCTCGGATATATAACGTGCCGTCAACCCTCCGGTAATTCCCATCAAGCTATTTTGCTTGATGCTGGGAGTGAAAGAAACACTGTTTAAGTTGACACCTCCATTGACACCTACTGATAAATTGCTGCGTGCTTCTCCAATTTGGGCAGTGGCAGGAAGAGCAAATCCCGTAAGTAGGAGTGTTGCAATCAAAAATGGTTTTATCTTTATCATTTTCGTATTATTCGAAGTCAAGTTTTACTAATTCAAAATTCTTAGTGAAACGTATGAAGAACACTTTTTTATTAATAAATCCTCCCCAGTTGTTCACGCGCTGGAATTTGAATCCTGTCTGGATTGGCGTCAGGTTCATCTTAGGCAGATTGTTTTCCAATTCCGAGCCATAGAGCGATAATCCCTTCAAGAAGAAGAAACCGGTGTCGAAGCCAAGCATTGCGTAATTGGGGTATTTGCTTGCCAAATCTTTACTATACCATTTATGATAAGCGTTGGTGAATTGCACGGCTGCCGGGAACAATGTATTCGTATAGAATGAAGAGTAGAAATATACATCCAACTCAAAGAAATTTTCCAGATGATCTCTGGTGTAAGTCTGCCATTCCGGGTAGCCGAACAGGTGAATTTTTTCTGCAGGATTCTCTCTGACTAACAACGTTAGTTGAGGAAGTACCTTAATCAGTAAAACATTACTGCCCGATGTCGGGATAAAAATGTTTTCTTTATCACTGCGAAGTGTTGCTTTCAATGTTTCTTTAGTTGCGCTTTCGCTGACGGTTCTCATAGGAATTCCTTTGCTCTTCAACTCTTGTTTCAAGCCGCTGATAAATTCTGCTTTCTCCTTGTCAGCACTCGACGGTTCGATGAAAATAACGTTCGCATTAGGGAATTGGCGGGTGAAATGCTCATAAACCTCTGAATATAAATAAGATTGAGGCGTATTAATCTGATAAATAGCAGGATTTTTGAATACCTCTTCTCCTTTTTGAGAGAAAGGGATCACCAGGCGTATATCGTTCTTCTCCGCGAAGTCTGACAATGGTTTTATTTGATTCTGATGCATCGGACCGATGATGATATTCATACTCTTCATCTCGTTTTTGGCAAGAATCGTATTTAATGTAGAAATGTCTTTTCCACTGTCATATACATATAAATCAAGAGAAACGCCCGTACGTTTCAGACTGTCTACTGCCATCAGGAAACCTTCGTAATATTCCACCATGCGTTTGTCTTCCTGGAAAGGCAACAACAAGGCAGCCTTAATAGTAGACAGCTTTTGGGGAGTCTCCTTATTTTTGCGGAAAAGCTCGCTATTGCTGGGAGGAACAGCGTATGGATCTTCCTTCTGTGTAGGTTGTACGGTGGTTGCTGCCGGGTAGGGGATGCAAAGGAATTGTCCCTTTTTCATGCCCTTTTTCAGTTCCGGGTTAGCGTCAATCAACTCCTGCTCGCTGATTCCGTATTCACGGCTCACGCTGAATATAGTCTCTTTGCGCTTTACCTTATGCATATCTTTGCATCTCGGAACGACAGGACCTTGAATAGTCGATTGTTCAGTAGGCGTTTGAACTACGGCGTCAGTTTGTTCTTCTTTTTTCTGCGGAATCAGAATAACTTGTCCGATACGGAAATTCTCGGCACTCAAACCTGGGTTTGCTTCACAAATATCTTTGGCGGACACATTATACATCGTTGTCAGTTTGTACAATGTTTCTCCGGCTTGGATCGTATGGAATGTTTCTCCCTTCTGGCTTTCTTTCCCGGTAGGAATTTTGATAGTTTGTCCGGCGTAGATCTTTTCGTCACAACCAGGATTCAGACGTATGATGTCTGACGTAGTGACATTATACATCTTGGAAATGGAGTATAAGCTTTGTCCTTTTTCGATGGTATGCAAGAAATAAGATTGGTTTTCCTGTGCATAACTGATAGCGTATGAAACGCTTATAAAAAGCAGAAATAAGAATATTCGGTTTATCGGTTTCATCAAATTATAACTATTGGTTCTTGAAATCAAGGAACAAAGGTACAAATAATGCCCTATATCTTCATAAGATTTGAGTTAAGAAAATAATATTGTGCTTTTTTAGGAGCATATTTCGGGCGGAAACATTAATTTTGCAACATTTATGGAAGGATATGAATATGCAGGAAACAGAATATATTAATGTGTACGGTGCGCGCGTGCACAATTTGAAGGACATTGATGCCGAGATTCCCCGTAACAGCTTGACTGTTATCACCGGATTGAGTGGTAGTGGAAAATCTTCTTTAGCCTTCGATACGATTTTTGCCGAAGGACAGCGCCGCTATATCGAAACTTTTTCAGCCTATGCCCGCAATTTCCTGGGCAATCTGGAACGTCCGGATGTCGATAAAATAACAGGCTTGAGCCCGGTTATCTCCATTGAACAGAAAACAACGAATAAAAATCCCCGTTCTACCGTAGGAACAACTACCGAGATCTACGATTATCTCCGTTTGTTGTATGCCCGTGCGGGAATCGCTTATTCGTATCTGTCGGGGGAAGAAATGGTGAAATACACCGAAGAGCAGATTCTGGATTTGATTCTGAAAGATTATAAAGGAAAGAAAATATATCTGCTGGCGCCATTGGTGCGTTCACGTAAAGGACATTATAGAGAACTTTTTGAACAGATACGTAAAAAAGGATATTTATATGTACGAGTAGACGGAGAAGTGCGTGAAATCACGCATGGTATGAAGCTCGACCGTTATAAGAACCACGATGTAGAAGTGGTTATCGATAAATTAGTGGTTGCAGAGAAAGACGACCGGCGCCTGAAACAGAGTGTGGCAACTGCCATGCGTCAGGGAGACGGGCTGATGATGATTTTGGATGCCCAGTCCGAAAGTATCCGGCATTATAGTAAGCGACTCATGTGTCCTGTCACCGGGTTGTCTTATCGTGAACCGGCTCCGCATAATTTCTCATTCAATTCACCGCAAGGAGCGTGTCCGAAGTGTAAAGGGTTGGGAGTAGTCAATCAGATTGACGTGGACAAAGTGATTCCCGATCGTGAACTTTCCATTTACGAAGGTGCGATAGCTCCTTTGGGAAAATATAAGAATGCGATGATTTTCTGGCAAATCGGTGCTTTGCTTGAGAAGTACGATGTAACGTTGAAAACACCGGTTAAGGAGTTGCCGGACGATGCGACTGATGAAGTGTTGTATGGCTCTGACGAACGGATTAAAATCAAGAGTTCGCTGATCGGCACTTCATCCGATTACTTTGTTACCTATGAAGGAGTGGTGAAGTATATTCAGATGTTGCAGGAGAAAGATGCTTCTGCGACAGCGCAGAAATGGGCGGAACAATTTGCCAAAACAACGGTTTGTCCTGAATGTAAAGGGCTCGCCTGAATAAGGAAGCTCTGCATTTCCGCATCCACGATAAGAATATTAATGAATTGGCAAACATGGACATCAACGAGCTGTATGACTGGTTGATGAAGGTAGATGAGTTCCTTTCCGATAAGCAGAAGAAAATATCAGTGGAGATTCTGAAAGAGATTCGTACACGTTTGAAGTTCCTGCTGGATGTCGGTTTGGATTATCTGGCGTTGAACCGTAGTTCTGTCAGCCTTTCCGGTGGTGAGAGCCAGCGTATCCGTTTGGCTACACAAATTGGTTCTCAATTGGTGAATGTGCTTTATATTCTCGACGAGCCGAGTATCGGTCTGCATCAGCGTGATAATTTACGTCTTATCAACTCCTTGAAAGAACTCCGTGACATGGGAAACTCCGTGATTGTGGTGGAACATGATAAGGATATGATGCTGGCTGCTGACTATGTCATCGATATGGGACCAAAAGCCGGACGTCTCGGTGGAGAGGTTGTTTTTGCAGGAACTCCCCAGGAGATGCTCAAGACCGATACGATGACTTCGCAATACCTGAATGGAAAGATGAAGATAGAAATCCCCGCCAAGCGTAGAAAAGGAAACGGGAAATCTATCTGGCTGAAAGGAGCGAAAGGGAATAACCTGAAGAATGTTGACGTAGAGTTTCCGTTAGGTAAACTAATTTGTGTGACAGGTGTATCAGGAAGCGGGAAATCTACTTTGATTAATGAAACTCTGCAACCGATTCTGTCGCAGAAGTTCTACCGTTCTTTGCAGGATCCTTTGGAATACGATTCGATTGAAGGATTGGAAAATATCGATAAGGTAGTGAATGTCGATCAATCACCTTTGGGACGTACGCCACGCTCCAATCCTGCTACCTATACCGGTGTGTTCTCTGATATCCGTAATCTGTTTGTAGGGCTTCCGGAAGCTAAGATTCGCGGTTACAAGCCGGGACGTTTTTCCTTTAATGTTTCAGGCGGACGTTGTGAAGCCTGTACGGGAAATGGTTATAAAACAATTGAAATGAATTTCCTTCCTGACGTATATGTGCCTTGTGAAGTATGTCACGGCAAACGTTATAACCGGGAAACACTGGAAGTACGTTTCAAGGGAAAATCGATTGCCGATGTATTGGACATGACAATCAACCGTGCCGTAGAATTCTTTGAAAACGTTCCGCAAATCTTGAATAAGATAAAAGTATTGCAGGATGTCGGACTCGGATATATAAAGTTGGGACAATCTTCTACCACTCTTTCCGGTGGAGAAAGCCAGCGTGTGAAACTGGCAACGGAACTGTCGAAAAGAGATACAGGCAAGACCCTTTACATCCTTGATGAACCGACTACCGGACTTCATTTTGAAGATATCCGTGTACTGATGGGAGTACTGAATAAGCTTGTAGATAAAGGGAATACGGTTATCGTCATCGAACACAATCTGGATGTGATTAAAATGGCGGATTATATTATCGATATGGGCCCTGAAGGGGGTAAGGGCGGGGGAGAACTCCTTAGTTACGGAACACCGGAAGAGGTTGCGAAGAGCCCTAAGGGATATACACCTAAGTTTCTTCGCGAAGAGCTGGGGCTCTAATTTGAAGCATAGAGTGAGGGCGTTCCCCCAATAAAGTCAACTATCTCTAATCATATTAATTAAGGCGCGGATTACATGGTTTTTATTTAATTAGAGCCGTGTAATCCGTGTCTTAATAAAAGTCATGGAGGACTTTGTCTCCCGCTAATTCTTTATTTATCAGATATAGAAAGTATAAATACAACGAAAATGAAAATCAATAAAACAAATGCCGCACGGCTGTTAGATAAGGCTAAGATAGCCTATGAACTGATTCCCTACGAAGTGGATGAAAACGACTTAAGTGCTGTTCATGTAGCAGCAGATTTAGGAGAAAACATTGAGCAAGTGTTTAAGACTCTTGTCCTGCATGGCGATAAAAGCGGATATTTTGTCTGTGTCATTCCGGGAGAACATGAAGTTGACTTGAAACTGGCAGCTAAAGCATCGGGTAATAAGAAGTGTGATTTGATTCCCGTAAAAGAACTTCTGCCACTTACCGGATATATCCGGGGAGGTTGTTCGCCTATCGGCATGAAGAAACATTTTCCTACTTATATCCATGAAACCAGCCGGGAATTTCCGTATATTTATGTAAGTGCCGGGGTACGGGGACTTCAGATAAAAATAGCTCCGGAAGATTTGATTCGTGAATCCAGAGCAGAAATTTGTCGTTTATTTGAGGAGTAGTTTAACAAATCATTGTGCAAAAACTCAAGAAAAAGTATATATTTGCAAGAAATATTTATTTAAATCAATCATTTATTAATTCTAAAAACTTATATCTATGTTCAGTAAACACCCTAAAGGTCTGATTGCTGCAGCTTTAGCTAATATGGGAGAGCGTTTTGGCTTCTATATTATGATGGCGATTTTGACATTGTTTATTTCAGCGAAATTTGGATTGTCCGAGACAACTACCGGATACATTTATTCCGCGTTCTATGCTTCCATTTATATTTTAGCTTTGGCGGGAGGTGTTATTGCTGATAAGACGAAAAATTTTAAAGGCACTATTTTAGTAGGGCTGATATTAATGGCTATCGGTTATTTGATTATTGCCATTCCTACTCCGACCCCTGTTCCTAGTATGGCTCTTTACTTGGGATTAACCTGTTTCGGACTTTTGGTGATTGCTTTTGGTAATGGTTTATTTAAAGGAAATCTGCAGGCTTTGGTAGGCCAGATGTACGATGACCCTAAATATTCAAACCTACGTGATGCCGGTTTCCAGATATTTTATATGTTTATCAATATTGGGGCTGTTTTTGCACCGTTTATTGCTATTGGTGTGCGCAACTGGTGGCTGAAGGTGAACAATTTTGATTATGATGCCACTTTACCTGAATTGTGCCATCAATATTTAGAAAAAGGAAATGATATGGCTCCACAGGCAATGGAGAATCTGACAACTTTGGCTAAGAGTGTTGTTCTTGACGGGACTCCTGTAACAGATATGGGTATGTTTGTTAATAACTACCTTGATGTGTTTAACCGTGGTTTTCAGTATGCTTTTATGGCTGCTATTGGTGCTATGCTTGTTTCGCTGATTATTTATATGGCAAATAAGAAACGCTTCCCGGATCCTGCGACTAAATTGGAAACCAGTAAAGGTACTGCGACTGTGAATAAGGAAGAAATCCAAATGAGCGCTACTGAAATCAAACAACGTATCTATGCTTTGTTTGCAGTATTCGGTGTTGTTATTTTCTTCTGGTTATCTTTCCACCAGAATGGTTATTCTTTGACTTATTTTGCCCGTGACTATGTGGATTTGAGTGTGATTAATATCGACTTAGGCTTTACGCAGATCAAGGGAGCTGAAATATTCCAGAGCGTTAATCCGTTCTTCGTTGTATTCCTGACTCCATTTATCATGTGGATGTTCGGCTCAATGAAAAAGAATGGTAAAGAACCTTCTACCCCGATGAAGATTGCCATCGGTATGGGTATTGCCGCATTAGCGTATGTATTCTTGATGGTATTCTCCTTTACATTGCCTTCGAAAGAGGTGTTGGGTACTATGAGTGCTGCTGAAATAAATGCTATTCGTGTGACTCCGTGGATTATGATCGGTCTGTATTTCATCCTTACAGTTGCCGAATTGTTCATTTCTCCTCTGGGATTATCGTTTGTATCTAAGGTGGCTCCTCCTCATTTGCAGGGATTAATGCAAGGTTGCTGGTTGGCTGCAACAGCTGTGGGTAATTCACTGCTGTTTATCGGTGGTATTCTTTATACCACTGTTCCTATTTGGGCTTGCTGGTTAGTATTTGTAGGCGCAACAGGTGCTTCTATGATTGTAATGCTTTCAATGGTAAAATGGCTGGAACGCGTAGCGAAATAGAATCCCGTCATTGACTAAATAACAAAATGCCCCGGAACATTCACGATACTTGTTCCGGGGCATTTTGGTTTATTAAATATCCAATCCCATAATATAATCATTCATATAATACCCATTGCCAATCGGGAAATCACCTTCCCGTAACTTTCTCATTCCCATGTATTCGTAAAACTGCAAGGCTTTATTGTTACGATTCACGTTGAGTTCCATCAGACAAGGTTCTGGGTGTATCTCCTTGATGCATTTGATTGCTTCCTTAAATAAGAAACTGCCGCAATGCGTACCCTGAAAGCGGGGGAGAACATAGATTTTCTGAAGATGGAATACATCTTTTTCCTGTTGCTGCACAGAGACGTATCCGCATGGCTCATTCTCTTTATAGGCGATGGAATACACATGCCCTTCTTCCTCCATTTGCTTGCGCACATTGGAAGGAGCATACATCCAGTCCATCATATAATCCAGTTGTTCAGGAGATAAAATATCCTTGTAGGTGGCGGGGAATACCTCCTTTGCCATCATATGAATAAGCTCGCAATCGGCTACCGTTGCTTTTCGAATTGTAAACATACGTATTTTCTATTTTATGGTTTAACGGGCACAAATATAGCCATTATTTCTTTTTATAATAAGGTAAGCACTCTCTAATGTTTTAATTATTATTAATTTATAGTACTTTGTAATGCAAGGTACTTAAGTAATGCATATATTTGTGCTATCTAAAAGAAGTGAATAATGAAAGTAGACAATGTAAAATCACAGATGAGGAAAGGCATGCTTGAATATTGCATCATGCTTTTGCTGCACAAAGAGCCTGCCTATGCTTCTGATATTATTCAGAAATTGAAAGAAGCCCAGCTGATTGTAGTGGAAGGCACCTTGTATCCGTTGCTGACCCGTCTGAAAAATGACGACTTGTTAAGTTATGAATGGGTGGAATCTACCCAGGGACCTCCCCGCAAGTACTATAAACTCACTGAACAAGGAGAAACCTTTTTGGGAGAACTGGAAATTTCCTGGAAAGAACTTAACGACACAGTGAATCATATAGCCAATAGATAATTAGAAAAAGAAGAAATAAAAATGAAAAAGACATTGACCATAAATTTAGGAGGAATAGTTTATCATATAGATGACGATGCCTACCGACTGTTAGACAATTATCTGTCTAATTTGAAACATTATTTTCGTAAACAGGAGGGTGCGGAAGAAATTGTAGACGATATTGAGATGCGTATTGCTGAACTGTTTGCCGAGAAAGTAACTGAAGGAAAACAGGTCATCACAGTTTCGGATGTAGAAGAAATTATCGCCCGCGTAGGCAAACCGGAAGATTTTGGCATTGCTGACGAGGATACAGATTCACAGAAAAGAACGGAGCAAGCATCGTCCGCTAATCAAAGTAATACGCAAACCTCTGCCCAACGTCGCTGGTTCCGTGATCCGGATAATAAATTGTTGGGTGGTGTGGCTGCAGGACTGGCAGCTTACTTCGGTTGGGACATCACATTGGTGCGTATCCTGATGATTATTCTGGTGTTTGTACCTTATTGTCCGATGATTATCCTTTATATTATCGGATGGCTCGTTATTCCGGAAGCCCGTACCGCCGCAGAAAAGTTAAGTATGCGTGGAGAAGCGGTAACCATTGAGAATATTGGCAAAACAGTGACAGACGGCTTCGAACGGGTAGCAGATGGGGTTAATAATTATGTGAACTCCGGTAAACCTCGTACCTTTCTTCAAAAGATAGGCGATGTATTTGTTTCCATTGCTGCCGTTCTCTTTAAGATATTTCTGGTAGCTCTTGTTATTCTTTGTTGCCCTGTCTTGTTCGTATTGGCTGTCGTATTGGTAGCGTTGGTATTTGCGGCAATTGCGTGGCAGTCAGTGGAGGAGCTTTACTTTATGAGTTGTTGCCTGCCATCGACTGGATGCCGGTTACTTCCGTCTCTCCTATGATGACATTATTAGGTACGATTGCCGGAGTTGCCCTCATCGGTATTCCATTAGGAGCTTTCTTGTATACTATCTTGCGCCAGCTATTCCATTGGTCGCCAATGGGAACAGGTTTGAAATGGTCGTTACTGATTTTATGGATATTGGGTGCGGTCATTATGGTTATCAATCTTTCTGCTCTTGGCTGGCAACTGCCTCTGTATGGGCTACACTGCTGTTAACTAAGCCTCATTCTATTAAAAAAGGATAATATTTATTCTTTTATAAGTAAATGTACCCCGATAGTGTGTCCGGGGTACATTTTTTGTTTTCCCTTATTCATCGTAAATCGAGATTTTTTAGTAAGTTTGTAAATACGTATTCAGGAAATAAAATGGGTGAACATATATGTTTTAGGAGAAACGAACGTTTAGCGACAGTCAATCCTTATTGGAGAGGAAATCCGATGGTGCGCGGACGTTTTTTTAACAGGCAGCATCGCTTCCGTCCGGGGATGGGCAGCGTGTTGAAATGGCGTCTTTCGCCCAATCCCCAACGCAAAGAGAAGAAGACGGTGAAATGGGACCCGAAAGTTTGTTATCTTCGCTCATTGGATGCGGTGGTAGGAGATTCTCTGATATGGCTCGGACATAATTCTTTCTTTCTTCAATTAGCAGGTAAGCGAATCATGTTCGATCCGGTGTTCGGCAGTATTCCTTTTGTGAAAAGACAGAGCGAATTTCCTGCTAATCCTGATATATTTACGGAGATTGATTATCTACTTGTCAGTCATGACCATTTCGACCATTTGGATAAACAGAGTATAGCCCGCTTACTGAAGAACAACCCGCAAATGAAACTTTTCTGCGGCTTGGGAACCGGTGAACTGATTCAGGGATGGTTCCCTGAAATGAAAGTGATTGAAGCCGGATGGTATCAACAAATGGAAGATGAAGGATTGAAGATCACGTTTCTGCCGGCACAACACTGGAGCAAACGTTCCGTACGCGATGGCGGTCAGCGACTGTGGGGAGCTTTTATGCTGCAAGGAAATGGGATTTCTCTTTATTATAGTGGTGATACGGGTTATTCCAGCCATTTTCGTGAGATTCCCGATCTGTTCGGAGCACCGGATTATGCTTTGTTAGGTATCGGTGCATACAAACCTCGCTGGTTTATGCGTCCCAACCATATATCGCCATACGAATCCTTGACTGCTGCCGAAGAAATGAATGCAGGTCTTACCATTCCCATGCATTATGGCACATTCGACTTGTCTGACGAGCCTTTGCACGATCCTCCGAAAGTTTTTGCAGCAGAAGCAAAGAAACGGAAGATTCCAGTGGAGATTCCCTATTTGGGAGAGATTGTAAAATTGAAAAAACAGAAATAATTAGAAACGAATAAAGAGATGAAGAAATTAGAAGTAAAAGACCTGAAAGAAAACTTTTTCGAAGCGATTGGAAAAGAGTGGATGCTGGTTACGGCCGGAACAAAAGAGAAGTTTAACACGATGACAGCAAGTTGGGGTGGCATCGGTTGGCTGTGGAACAAGCCTGTTGCTTTCGTTTTTATCCGTCCCGAACGGTATACGTATGAATTTGTAGAGAAGAACGATCACCTGACTCTTTCTTTCTTAGGGGCAGAAAATAAGAAGATTCACGCTATTTGTGGTTCTAAGTCGGGACGTAATATAGATAAAGTAAAAGAGACCGGATTGAAGCCAGTGTTTACAGAAAATGGCAATGTGTTGTTCGAGCAGGCACGATTGAGCCTGGAGTGTAAGAAGCTTTATGCTGACGGTATCAAACCGGAATGTTTTCTGGATAAGGAATCATTGGAAAAGTGGTACGGTGGTGCTCATGGTGGTTTCCACAAGATGTATATTGTAGAAATTGAAAATATTTATTCGGAGTAAGATTTAGCCGATTTATGATGGATGCAATGGAGAAGGCTCTGAACTCAAGTAGATTGAGAACAGAGCCTTCTTTTATTTTACTTTATTGGAAAGTCGTTAAGCACAGATTATATGAAATATGCAGTTTTAGTGAATCAAATGACCGTGAGATTCGTATAATCCGTGCTTTAAAATTTTACTTAGATGGAGCTTTCTTCACCCATTTATCCAACCATTCAAAGAATGTGCGTTGCCATAAAACTCCATTCTGCGGTTTCAATACCCAGTGGTTTTCATCCGGATAAATCAGCAACTCTGCAGGAACACCACGCATCACGGCAGCATCGAAAGCAGCCATTGCCTGATTAGCCAGAATACGGTAGTCTTTTTCTCCATGAATACAGAGGATAGGCGTATCCCATTTCTCCACGAATAGGTGAGGAGAGTTGGCAAACGTACGTTGTGCCACCGGGTTTTGTTTTTCCCAGTATGCGCCTCCCATATCCCAGTTGGCAAACCATTTTTCTTCAGTTTCCAGATATTGCATTTCCATATTGAAGATACCGTCGTGGGCGATGAAGGCTTTGAATCGTTTGTCATGATGTCCCGCCAACCAGTATACAGAGAATCCTCCGAAGCTGGCACCTACACATCCCAAGCGATCTTTGTCTACATACGGCTCTTTTGCCATTTCATCGATAGCAGTGAAATAATCTTTCATACACTGGCCACCGTAGTCACCACTGATCTGTTCGTTCCATTCCACGCCAAATCCCGGCAAGCCGCGACGATTCGGAGCAACAATGATATAATCATTGGCTGCCATAATCTGGAAATTCCAGCGATAAGACCAGAACTGGCTTACCGGACTTTGCGGACCTCCTTCACAGAACAGCAAAGTCGGATATTTCTTGTTCGGATCAAACTGCGGGGGATAGATTACCCATGTCAACATCTGTTTGCCATCTGTTGTTTTCATCCAGCGACCTTCCACTTTACCCATTTCCAACTGGTCGTAGATCTGCTTGTTTTCCTGCGTCAGTTGAGTAGTAGAGCCATCCAGTGCCACAGTATAAATTTCATCACCCATGCTCATTGAATGACGTTTGGCGATCAGTTTATCCCCGAAAAGAGCTACACTTTCATAATCGTACATTCCTGAAGTAATGGCCTTTACCGAATCATTTGCCAGGTCAAGCGCATAAATCTGTGACTCTCCATGCCATACACCTGTGAAATAGATCACTTTTGCATCTGCTCCCCAAACAAAGGCATCTACATTCGATTCGAACGCCTTGCTGACAAACCGTTTCTCTCCGGTTTCCAAATTCATGATGAACAGACGGTTTAAGTCGGCTTCGTAACCGTCACGTTCCATACTCTGCCAGGCGATATATTTGCCGTCCGGAGAGTATTGCGGATTGGTATCGTACCCTTTGTTTTCTTCCGTGATATTTTCCGTTTTTTGGGTGTTCAGGTCATAAACGTAAATATCGGAGTTGGTGGAAATCGCATATTCCAATCCTGTCTTTTTACGGCAAGTGTAAGCCACTTTGTCCGAAGTAGTATTCCAGGCAAGTTGCTCAATGCCACCCCAGGGTTTCATTGGACTTTCATACGGTTCTCCGTTCAGGATATCCACAATATTGGAAATACCGTTACCGTCGAAGTCGGCAACAAAAGGATGTGGAGCTGTCGTCACCCATTCATCCCAATGTTTGTACATTAGGTCGGTCACGATGATACCTGTGGCTTTCGGCAGGTCCGGATATTTATCAGCAGTGCTTTCTTTCGTCTTTACTTGTGAAATAAACAGCAGCTTTTTGCCATCCGGTGAAATGGAATAACCTTCGATGTCTCCGTCGTAGTTGGTCAATTGCTTGCGTCCGCTACCGTCCGGATTCATTTCATAGAGCTGGCTGCTTCCATTGTCATTACTTAAGAATGCAAGTTTGGTGCCTCCTTTAATCCATGTCACTTCATTTTCCTGATACGGGGTATGAGTGATTTGCTGGTTTTCGCTTCCGTCTGCGTTCATCACGAAAACTTCGCGGTTACTCTTGTTTTCCGGTACACTGTAATACGCTACCGTATACGCAATTTTCTTTCCGTCGGGCGATACGGCGAATCCGCCGATACGTCCCATAGCCCAAAGTGCTTCGGGAGTCATGCGCTTCCCTTCGATCTTAATATCCGATTTCTCGATAAGCACCTGATCTGTTTTGCCTGCGTCTTTGGTTCCTCCGCAGGCAGCTAACAACATTGCTGCCGACATCATAAATAAATTAGCTTGTCTCATATATTTTATAAAATGTTTATTTTCTTGCGAAGATAGTGAAAAAAGGATTTAAATCTTCTTTTTCTGCCAGTTTCCTTTCTTCATATACCAGTAGCAGAACAACAGTATAAAAGTACCGTACACACATTCTGTCGTCCAGGCAAATGCGACATCCATTCGCAGATACATGATGAAATATGCAGAGTATGTGACATAGATAGCCAGTACACAAAGTTCCATAGCCAATGCAGTCCGCGTATTTCCTGTTCCTGATACCGATTGGAAATACACATTGGCAGGCACCAGTACCAGATAGGCAGAGCATAGTACCCACAGTGAAGGTACGGATGCCGCTCTCAAATCCGGCATATCTGTATAAATACGTAGATCAGATCCGGAAATAGACAGAAGAATATCAGAATTGGCAATACAAATATATATCCAATGCGAATGTGCTGTCTGATAGTACCCCGTACACAATCCTGTTCACCTGCACCGATCAGATTGCTGACCAATGAACCACAGGTGGATGCAAATGCCATTGCAATCATAAACGGGATTCCCGACACGTTTCGGATAATGTTCGCGATTGCCAAAGAGCGCTCTCCCAAATGTTCCACAAATAGAAAGAACATAAACCAGGTAGACAAAGAAACAAAGTTCTGGATCATTGTCCACACAGAAACATTCAGTATTCGTTTCAGTGTTTTCCCTTGGAACTTAGGCAGTATATTCAATGCATACTTCCTGCAGTCAATCCGTTTCCAGGTATAGATGATAAAGAAAATCACCGATACCATTTCAGCCAGCGAAGAGCCGATAGCAGCACCGGCAATTCCCAATTGCGGGAAACCGAATTTTCCGAAAATCAGGATATAATTGAATACCACATTCGAAAGTACCATCACAATAGAGTTCAAAGTCAGCGTCTTGGTCTGCGTCGTACCTACAAAGAAGGCGCGGAACATCACCATGATAAAAGAGAAGAAGAACCCGTACACACGCCAATGAATATAACTCTCGGCTGCATCGTAAATGTGAGGAGACGAAATGATATTCTTGAGGATATATGGTGAGAATACGATGGAGAACGTGAATAAAATCACTGCCATGGCAAGCAGGAAATATATGCCCTGATAAAAAATGGGTCCGATTTCCTTGTAGTTTCCTTCTCCATTGCGACGTGCAATTAATATCTGGGCACCGATGCTGAAACCGAATGCCATCATGAAAATGGCAAGGTAATATACACCTGCAATGGCGGAAGCACCTAATTCGATTTCTCCGACACGTCCCAGAAAAGCAGTGTCCGTCATACCAATCATCTGTTCCATAATCAGACTGATTAGGATAGGGTAGGAGATTGTCCAGATTTGTTTATAAGAATATTTAGTTTTCATCCTATTTTATTTTTTAGAGAAAGAAAGCCGGGCAACCAAAATAGGGTGTCCGGCTTTCTTAGAATATGATTCAGGAATAATTCCTTATTTTTTATTCTGTCTTTGCTGTTGCAGTAGCTCTTGTTGCTTTTGCATCGCTTCCAGGCGGGCAGCAAATCCGGTCTTTTTCATTTGTTTCGGGTCCTTCTTTTTCGCTTCAAGAATAGCCAGCAATTTAGTTTCGTCGGTCGTTTTACGAAGCAGAATCATAGTACCCACGCTAATCAGCGTTGACACGAAATAGTAATAGTTCAAACCTGACGGATAGTCGTTCAAGACAAACAAGAACATAATCGGCATCAGATACATCATCCATTTCATTGCCGCCATTTGTGGTTGCGCTCCGGTATCCTGCATAGACATCGTGTACTTCGTGTTCAAGATGTTTGTCACCGTCATCAGCAAGCAGAACAAGCTAAGGTGGTTGCCCAGGAACGGAATATGGAATGGGAATGTGATGATAGCGTCATAAGTAGAAAGGTCGTCCGCCCACAAGAAACTCTGTTGACGCAGCTCGATAGCACTCGGCACGAACATAAACAAAGCCATCAAGATAGGGAACTGCAATAACATCGGCAGACAGCCGCCCATCGGGCTTACCCCGTACTGGCTGTAAAGACCCATCACCTCCTGCTGTTTCTTCATTGCATCTTCCTGCTTCGGATATTTCTTGCTGATTTCGTCAATTTTCGGTTTCAATACACGCATCTTGGCAGAAGACATGTACGTTTTCCAGGTAGCCGGATAAACCACGACTTTCACCATGATGGTCAGAATCAACAGTACGATACCCATGCTCAATCCCCAACCGGATAACCAGTCGAATACGTTGATTGTGATAAACTGGTTAATCCAGCGAATCAACGGCCAGCCAGATAAACCAGTCTGTGAAGTTCCCATTTCTCGTCGCGCCCTTTATCCAGCGCTTTCAGCGTCTTAAAGTGGTTCGGACCGAAATAGAAATACATCTCTGTCGGTTCTTTGCCTGTCGGATCAAAGAAAGTATTCATTTCAGCAGAATAATCTTTGATATATCCGCTTCCTTGCTGCTCCATTTTTGACTTTACGGAAACCTTGTCGAAATCCTGTTCAGCAATAAATACAGACGAGAAGAACTGATTCTTGAAAGCTACCCAATCAATGCGTCCCGGCAAATCCTGACTGTCATCTTTGGCAGCAGATAAGTTGTCCACATTGTCACCTGTTACTTTATAAGTCAGTTCCGACAGACGATTCTCATAAGTGAATCCTTTTTCCAGTTGGCGGGCACGTTGTGACCAGTCGATGTCCACATACTTGGTGCTTGCCAACTTGTTTTCCATGCCTGTCGCTTTGATTTCAAAGTTCATCAGGTAGCTATCCGGTTTCAGCGTATAGATGAAATCGATATAGCTTGCGCTATCCGCAGCCAGACGCATGGTAACACTACTATCCGTCTTGTTTACAGCTTCAAAGAAATAATCTTTGGTCTGGATGGCTCCTGCTTTGTTGTAGAAGTTGAAGTTCATCGAAGCATCGTCACCGTCGAACAACATAATCGGTGTCTTTTTGTCCTGTGCCATATAATCCTTCAGCATGGCTGAATAGACACGTCCGCCTTTTGTTGCGAAAGTAATTTCCGCTACATTATTCTGGATGCTGATTTTAGAATCGGTCCCATGCAAGGCATTGAAAAACAAAGCAGAAGAATCGGCAGCCGATGCAACCTCTTTTTGGCTGTTAGCCAGCGCAGCTTCTGTTTTCGCCTTCAGCGCTTCCTCCTGCTGCTGTACTACGGCAATAGAGTCATAGTATCTTTTTTGTGCAGCTATCTGTTCCTCGCTTGGACGACTCAAAAAGCTGAATCCTACCAATAATATGCCTATTAGAACGAGACCTGTGATGGTGTTTTTATCCATTCTTATTTTAATTACAAATTATAAAATTACAAACTACCGGTCGTTTACCGCGTATCGTTAGCCTTTTGCCGTTGTTTTTTCGTTTTCGATGGCAGCTTTCACAAATGCAACGAACAACGGATGAGGGTTCAGTACCGTACTACCATATTCCGGATGGAACTGTGTACCGACAAACCATTTCAAAGTTGGGATCTCAACGATTTCTACCAGATCCGATTCCGGGTTGATACCTACACATTTCATGCCGGCAGCTTCATATCGGTCTTTATAATCATTGTTGAACTCATAGCGATGACGGTGACGTTCCTGAATATGTTCTTGTCCGTAAGCCTGATATGCTTTCGAACCTTTCTGCAATACACATTCGTAAGCACCCAGACGCATCGTACCACCCATGTTGGTGATTGCTTTCTGTTCTTCCATGATATCAATCACGTTGTGCGGAGTCTTTTCATCCATTTCACGTGAGTTGGCATCTGCGTATCCTAGTACGTTGCGTGCAAACTCAATAGCAATACATTGCATACCCAGACAAATACCGAAAGTCGGAATGTCATGTGTACGTGTATATTTGATAGCGACAAACTTGCCGTCGATACCCCGTTGACCGAATCCCGGACCAATCATTACGCCCGCCATACCTTTCAAAGCTTCAGCTACATTCTCATCTGTCAGTTTCTCGCTGTTTACGAAATGAACTTCCACTTTGCGGTCATTGTAAGTACCCGCTTGCGATAAAGCTTCACGGATAGATTTGTAAGCATCCTGCAAATCGTATTTTCCAACCAGTGCAATATTGATCGGTTCTTTAGTCTCTGCAGCGTGACGACGTTCCAGGAATTTACGCCATGGGCCGAGTCCCGGAGTTTCTCCTACCGGCAGTCCCATCTTTTCGAGGATAGTGCTGTCCAGCCCTTGCGCTTGCATCAGGATAGGTACTTCGTAGATTGTTTCCGCGTCGATAGACTGCACGACGGCTTTATCGTCTACATTACAGAATTGTGCCACTTTCTTACGCAGTCCGTCACTTAGCGGATGCTCGGCACGCAGTACCAGTACATCCGGCTGAATACCCACACTTTGGAGTTCCTTTACAGAATGTTGCGTCGGTTTTGTTTTCAATTCTCCGGCAGCAGCAAGATAAGGAACATAGGTCAAGTGTACGCAAAGAGCGTTCTTACCGAGTTCCCATTTCAACTGACGGATACTTTCGAGGTAGGGGAGTGATTCGATGTCACCTACCGTACCACCGATTTCAGTAATCACAAAATCAAACTTGTATTTATTACCAAGCAGTTTTACATTCCGTTTGATCTCGTCTGTGATGTGAGGAATCACCTGGATCGTTTTACCCAGATAATCTCCACGACGTTCCTTGTCAATGACGCTCTTGTAGATACGTCCCGTAGTAATGTTGTTCGCCTTTGTCGTTTGTATACCCAGGAATCGCTCATAGTGTCCCAAGTCGAGGTCGGCTTCGTGTCCGTCTACGGTTACATAGCACTCTCCGTGCTCATAAGGATTCAATGTTCCCGGGTCGATGTTGATATACGGGTCAAACTTCTGGATGGTTACATTATAACCTCTTGCTTGCAGCAACTTACCGATGGATGATGAGATGATCCCTTTTCCTAAAGAAGAGGCAACACCACCGGTGACGAAAATATACTTTGTTTCTCCCACAGCTATAACTGTTTTAATAATTGTTTACTTAGTAGTATTCTTACGAACTTAAAAACCGCAAAATTATAAAAAAAAGAGGAAGATTACAGTCTTTCGTCTCCACAATTTTATTAAAAAATGCAATTTTAAAAGAATCCTATGATTTCTGAACAAAATAATGTAGCTTTGCACTCTAAACCATAGACAAATATGATGAGAATTACTACTTTATGTTCAGCGTTTATTCTGTCAATCTTATCGTTATCGCTTTTTGCACAGGAATCTGTCGATCCCTCTCCACTTCCGACTGACTCTCTGCAGCCTGCTCCTGAAGCGATTAAACCTGCCAAAACGGTTAAATCTTCAACAGTTGTGGCAAAAGCCAGAGTCGTGAAAGCAGATACGCTTTCGGCGGAGCTTCAGAAATATTTGATGCTCAAACTGAATATGTCGGGGCCGACTCCGAAACTGGATACCGTTTCTTATTTATATAATAAGTATGTCGCGCAATTAGATTATTTGAACGATCTGTCTGTGCCGCCACGTTATATTCCGTCTGATCCCGATTATTTTCGTCTGTTCACACCATTGGCATATTATTATGCTCCGATGGCACAATATTCGAAATTGGAATGGAAGCCTATGCAATGGGACACCACTCCTCAACTGACAGCGGAACTTCTGCCTTATGATACCCTGGCATTTACCAAAACCCAGCGTGCCGAGAAAATAGTGAACAGTGCATTGATGGATCTTTATTTGGAACGTCCGAACTTGGTTGTCACTACAGAAGACCGCATCATGAGTCGTGATGTATTCCGTCACGATGTGAAGCCGAAAATATCTCCCAAAGCAAACGTTATTCATCTGTTTCAACCGGAAAATATGGATGATAATGTAGGAAAGGCCAATATGAAGATTAGCCGGCCGAACTGGTGGGTGACCGGAGGTAACGGATCGTTGCAGATCAGTCAGAACCACCTTTCGGATAACTGGTATAAGGGAGGTGAAAGTAACTTCTCCGGATTAGCGACTTTTCAGATTTTTGCCAACTATAATGATAATGAGAAAGTCCTGTTTGAGAATCAATTGGAAGCTAAAGTGGGTATGACTTCCACTCCGTCAGATGAATATCATAAATATCTTTTTAATACCGACCAATTCCGCTTATATAACAAATTAGGTTTGAGAGCCCTCAAAAATTGGTATTATACCATTTCTTCCGAGTTTAAGACACAGTTCTTCAACGGATATAAAGCTAACAGTGAAGAATTGGTTTCATCTTTCATGTCTCCGGCAGATTTGGCGGTCAGTGTCGGTATGGATTATAAATTGAGTAAGAAGAAATTTAATCTTTCCGTGTTTATGGCGCCGTTGACTTACAACTTACGTTATATAGGCAATTCTGAAGTGGATGAAACTAAGTTTGGCTTAGAAAAAGGAAAATGTTCTAAAAACGATTTCGGTTCCCAGTTGCAATCGACATTGAACTGGACCATCATTTCTGCAGTGACTTTAGAGTCTCGTCTCAATTATCTGACCAACTACCATTGGGCACGTGTAGAATGGGAAAATACGTTCAATTTCGTATTAAACCGTTATCTTTCTACCAAGCTCTATATACATACCCGTTTTGACGACAGCTCGAAACCGACTGAAGGCGACAGCTTCTTCCAGTTGAAAGAATTGCTTAGCTTCGGTATTAACTATAAGTGGTAATCAAAGTAGATACAGAAAAAGCACAATTCAGTCTGTCTGTAAAAAAAGAAAAGTTTTTTCTTGTTTACTATTTATATTTTTATCTATCTTTGCCACTGAATTCAATCCATTACCTTAAAGGTGACGGAGAAATGAGGGGTAAAAATACATGATCATTAAGAAAAATGACGATCGGGATCTTCTGTCAACAGATGTGATTGGCAGCAGCGTAGCGCGCTCAAAACGTTGGTTAGTAGCTATTGTACGTATCTGTCACGAGAAAAAAACAAGTGAGCGGCTTACGAAAATGGGGATCGAAAATTTTCTTCCAATTCAACAAGAAGTCCATCAATGGAGCGACCGTCGTAAAGTTGTCGACCGGGTATTACTTCCAATGATGATCTTTGTTCACGTTGATCCGCAAGAGCAAAAAGAAGTCCTGACTTTATCTGCTATCAGCCGTTACATGGTATTACGTGGGGAGAGTACTCCGGCTGTTGTCCCTGACCAACAAATGTTGCGATTCAAGTTTATGCTCGACTACTCGGATGAGACGATCAGCATGAGTACATCGCCGTTAGCTCCGGGAGAAAGAATACGGGTAATCAAGGGACCATTGGCAGGATTGGAAGGGGAATTAGTACATGTGAATGGGAAATCGAAAGTTGCTGTTCGATTGACAATGTTAGGGTGTGCATGTGTAGATATACCGGCTGGGTGTGTAGAGCCGGTATCTGAAAATGGGGATTTACGTGATTGAGTAATCAATCTATTTTATAGGGGTATGGGGATTTTACTGCAAAAATGTAATGAAAGTCTGTAAAATAGCAGGCAGTCTATCTGACATCGGTAACCAAACAGTGGATATATTTATCGATGACCTCTCTCAAAAATAAAAATCCATAAAGTATTATGAATTATATCTTTACAAAAGATATAGTGTAGAAATGTATGTACGTATCGAAAGATGAAGGGATTCTTTGTTGGGCTACACCAACATGGAAATCGTAGTCATAGTCCTTGTACTGATCATAATCAATCAGATAAATCAAATTTCGAAATATTATTTTATTCATTTATACTATAATGGAAAAAACATTGAAGGACATAGTGCAATATGTCCGCAAAAATTATTTCAGTTATTGGGTTATTTTAGGTATTGACACGGCAATTTCTGTATTATGTTCGTTGGTCGCTTATGCGGTAATTCATTATATGGCGCATGTTCCAATGACCGACTGGATGCTCTGTAAATTTGCTTGCGTTTCTTTGGTGGCAAGTGTTGCGGGCTCTTTATTATTCCATACTTATCGTAATACAATTCGTTTCTCACAGGCACGTGAACTTTGGCGTATCATGTGTGCCGTTTTATTTAAAATAGCCTGTTTGGTCATTATTTCTTTTGGAGTTATATATGAGACCCAATTGCCATATAATTATAAAATATCCTATCTTCTATTTGATGGTTTATTGACTTTAGTGATCTTGACGACCTTTCGTGTATCATTGATAATCGTCTATGATTTTTTATTGGATTGGGTGAATAAAAAGAACACACGTATTCTTATTTATGGTACTAATGAAGAGAGTGTAGCCTTGAAGTTACGTCTTAGGGATAGTGCACATTATAAAGTAACCGGTTTTTATGTATATGGTAAAAATAACAGCCGACGGCGATTGGCGGATCTTCCCGTTTATTACTTTGAAAATGAGTCGGATGTTGATTATATCATGCGGAAGCGCGGAATTAAGGGGATTCTGTTTTCGCGTTATGAAGATACCCGCCTGGAAGAAAAACGCCTTCTGGAATATTGTAAAAGCAATGAACTTAAGACATTGATAGCCCCTACTATCAGTGAGGCGGATTCTGACGGGAACTTTCATCAGTGGGTACGTCCTATTAAGATTGAGGATTTGTTGGGCCGTGCCGAAATTAACATCAACCTCCGTCAGGTAGCAGAAGAATTCAGGGGAAAAGTGGTGTTGGTGACTGGTGCGGCAGGTAGTATTGGCAGTGAGCTTTGCCGTCAATTGGTGCAGATGGGAATTCGGAAACTTATCATGTTCGACTCTGCAGAAACCCCTTTGCATAATGTCCGTCTTGAGTTTGAGAAAAGATATCCTGCTATAGATTTTGTTCCGGTGATTGGTGATGTGCGTGTGAAGGAACGTGTTCGTATGGTCTTCGAATTGTATCATCCTCAAGTCGTCTTTCATGCCGCTGCTTACAAGCATGTACCATTGATGGAGGAAAATCCTTGTGAGGCCGTACTTGTCAATGTGACCGGTTCCCGTCAGGTGGCTGACATGGCTGTGGAATATGGTGCAGAAAAGATGATTATGGTGTCTACGGATAAAGCTGTAAATCCTACTAATGTAATGGGCTGTTCCAAGCGTTTGGCGGAGATCTATGTCCAAAGTCTGGGATGTGCTATCCGTGAGGGAAAAGTGAAAGGTCATACCAAATTCATCACTACCCGTTTTGGTAATGTGTTGGGTAGTAACGGTTCTGTCATTCCCCGTTTTAAAGAACAGATAGAGAATGGCGGTCCTGTCACTGTTACTCATCCTGATATCATCCGTTTCTTTATGACCATTCCCGAAGCTTGCCGTCTGGTAATGGAGGCTGCTACCATGGGTGAGGGCAATGAAATCTTTGTCTTTGAGATGGGAAAGGCGGTCAAGATCGTTGATCTGGCGACTCGTATGATCGAATTGGCTGGCTATCGTCCGGGTGAAGACATAAAGATCGAATTTACGGGATTACGTCCGGGTGAGAAGCTTTATGAAGAGGTGTTGAGCGATAAAGAAAATACGATTCCGACAGAGAATAAGAAAATCATGATCGCTAAAGTTCGTCGGTATGAATATGCTGATATTCTTGACACTTATGCAGAATTTGAAAAGTTGTCGCGTGCGGTAAAGATCATGGATACCGTGCGGTTGATGAAGAAAGTAGTTCCGGAGTTCAAGTCAAAGAATTCTCCGCGATTTGAAGTATTGGATAAAGAATAATAAACTGGAAAATTTTATGAATAAACTATTTTACATGTATATGAATATACAAGGTATGGGACGCAATGTGCTTGTTTGCTTGATTACAATACTTCTGTTTGTTTCCTGTCAGTCATATAAAAAGGTACCCTATCTGCAGGATGCGGAAATTGTGGAACAGACAGCTCAACAGGAAAATTTGTATGACGCCAAAATAATGCCTAAAGACCTGCTTACTATTGTGGTTTCATGTACCAGTCCGGAGTTGGCGGTTCCTTTCAATTTGACGGTAGCGAGTCCTGGCAGTGTGGTTACTGGGAATACACAGTTGACAACCCAACCTGTCCTACAGCCCTATCTGGTGGATAATGAAGGAAAGATCAATTTTCCGGTATTAGGTGAATTAAAAGTGGGCGGTTTGACAAAGAAAGAGGCAGAACAATTAATTATAGAAAAGTTGAAACCTTATATCAAGGAGACTCCGATAGTAACCGTCCGCATGGTCAATTACAAAATTTCCGTATTGGGTGAGGTTGCCCGTCCGGGTACGTTTACCATCAATAACGAGAAGGTGAATCTGTTGGAAGCTTTGGCCATGGCGGGTGATATGACTGTCTGGGGGCTTCGTGACAATGTAAAACTGATTCGTGAAGGTGCTGACGGCAAACAGCAGATTATAACATTGGATCTTAACAGTGCGGAAACCATTCTTTCCCCCTACTATTGGCTGCAGCAGAATGATATAGTTTATGTGACTCCTAATAAAGCAAAAGCCCGTAATTCCGATATAGGTAACAGTACTACTTTGTGGTTCTCCGCCACCTCTATCTTGGTGTCATTGGCAAGTTTATTAGTAACAATCTTCAAATAATATTACTGTATGATTGAGGAAAAAAAGGAAAAGTGTATGGAACAGTCTGAAGAACAGTTTAATATTCAGGAAATCCTTTTCCGTTGTCTGGTTCACTGGCCTTGGTTCGTGTTTTCAGTAATTGTTTGTATCGCCTGTGCGTGGGGCTACCTGCGACTGACGACACCCGTTTATAATATTTCCGCTACAGTCTTGATTAAGGATGATAAAAAAGGTGGTGGTACAAGTATGTCTTCCGAACTGGAGAGGATGGGTTTGGACGGGTTTGTCTCTTCATCCAGTAATGTTGATAATGAAATCGAAGTGCTCCGCTCGAAGTCTTTATCCGGAGAGGTGGTAAACAATTTAGGATTGTTTGTTACCTATATAGATGAAGACGAGTTCCCGAAAAAGGAACTTTATCAGACCTCTCCCGTATTGGTGAGCCTTACTCCGCAGGAGGCAGACAAGCTTCCGGGCAGGATGGAAGTCGCCATGACTCTTCAACCGACAGGGGTGATGGATGTACAAATGAGAGTGGGTGAGAAAGAATACCGGAGACAATTTGAAAAATTACCTGCCGTATTCCCGACCGATGAGGGTACGGTCGCATTTTTCGCAAATAATGATACTTTGTCTGCTGTTCGTCCGGAAAACGTGACGAAAGAACGTCATATTACGGCTTTCATTAATAGGCCTTTTTCTGTAGCAAAAGGATATGCCAACTCCTTGTTGGTAGCACCCACTTCGAAAACGACTTCTGTTGTGGTCATTTCATTGAAGAATACCAATCCCCGTCGTGGTAAGGATTTTATCAATAAACTGCTCGAGATGTACAACATCAATGCGAATAATGACAAGAATGAAGTTGCCCAGAAAACAGCAGAGTTTATAGATGAACGTATCGGTATTATTTCCAAGGAGTTGGGTAGTACAGAGCAAGATCTGGAAAATTTCAAACGTACAGCCGGTATTACGGATTTGAGTAGTGAGGCGCAGATCGCCTTGACGGGTAATGCGGAATACGAAAAGAAACGTGTGGAGAATCAGACCCAGATCAACCTTATTGTTGATTTGCAAAAATACCTTCAGGGTAATGAATATGAAGTGTTACCTGCCAATGTTGGCTTGCAGGATGGTGGCTTGGTTGGAGCAATCTCTCGTTATAATGAGATGCTGATTGAACGTAACCGTCTGTTGCGTACTTCAACGGAAAGTAACCCGGCGATTGTCAACCTTAATACCAGTATCCGTGCCATGCGTAGCAATGTACAGGCCACTTTGGATGCTACGTTGAAAGGGTTACAGATCACGAAAGCCGATTTGGACCGTGAAGCGAGTCGTTATTCCCGTCGTATCAGTGACGCCCCGACTCAGGAACGTCAATTTGTAAGCATTGCCCGCCAACAGGAAATTAAGGCCGGCCTTTATTTGATGCTACTTCAAAAACGTGAAGAGAATGCCATCACTTTGGCAGCTACTGCAAATAATGCCAAGATCATTGATGAAGCTTTAGCGGATGACAATCCGGTTTCCCCTAAAAGAATGATGGTTTATCTTGCCGCCTTGGTATTAGGAATGGGAATCCCGGTAGGTATCATTTATTTGATTGGCTTGACCAAATTTAAGATTGAGGGCCGTGCTGATGTTGAAAAACTAACTTCTCTTCCTGTTATTGGCGATATCCCGTTGGCGGATGAAAAGTCCGGTTCTATAGCTGTATTTGAGAATCAGAATAACCTGATGAGCGAGACATTCCGTAATGTCCGTACCAATCTTCAGTTTATGCTTGAAAATGGCAAGAATGTGATTCTGGTGACATCTACCGTCAGTGGTGAAGGTAAGTCTTTTGTATCGTCTAATTTGGCTATTAGTCTTTCTTTGTTAGGTAAAAAAGTTGTGATAGTTGGTCTTGACATTCGCAAACCGGGATTGAATAAAGTTTTCAATCTTTCGAGAAAAGAACAAGGTATCACCCAATTTTTGACCAATCCGGCTGTTAATCTGATGGATTTGGTACAGCCTTCTGATATCAACAGGAATCTTTTTATTCTTCCGGGCGGATCAGTTCCTCCCAATCCAACGGAACTGTTGGCCCGTGACGGCTTGGAAAAAGCCATCGAAACATTGAAGGCTAATTTTGACTATGTGATTCTGGATACGGCCCCCGTGGGTATGGTAACTGATACCTTGCTGATAGGTCGCACAGTTGATTTGTCGGTATACGTATGCCGTGCTGATTATACCCGTAAGGCAGAGTTTACTTTGATCAATGAGCTTATGGAAAACAACAAACTGCCTAACCTCTGTATCGCCATTAACGGCTTGGATCTTCAGAAAAAGAAGTACGGCTATTATTATGGTTATGGTAAATACGGCAAGCATTATGGCTATGGCAAGCGTTATGGCTACGGTTATGGCTACGGCAAAGAAAAGTAGATATGGTTTCAACTAATTATTGATATAACGAATAAAAATAAGTATTATGAGCATTTTTGCAGGTAAAACACTTATGATTACCGGTGGAACAGGTTCCTTTGGCAATGCGGTTTTGAATCGTTTCCTTCGAACTGATATCGGTGAAATCCGTATTTTCTCACGTGACGAGAAGAAACAGGATGATATGCGCCACGAATATCAAGTAAAATATCCTGATGTAGCACATAAAATAAAGTTTTTTATTGGTGATGTGCGTAGTCTTCAGTCTTGTAAGAACGCTATGCCTGGTGTTGACTACATTTTCCATGCCGCTGCTTTGAAGCAGGTTCCAAGTTGCGAATTTTTCCCAATGGAAGCTGTAAAAACGAATGTAATGGGAACTGACAATGTGCTGACAGCTGCTATTGAAGCGGGTGTAGCTGCTGTAATATGCCTTTCTACCGACAAGGCCGCTTATCCTATCAATGCTATGGGTATTACCAAAGCGGTTGAAGAAAAGATTGCTGTAGCCAAGAGCCGATACTCGGGTAAGACTAAGATTTGCTGCACGCGTTATGGTAATGTAATGTGTTCTCGTGGTTCTGTAATTCCTCTGTGGATAGAGCAGATCCGTAATGGTAATCCAGTAACATTGACAGAACCTAAAATGACCCGTTTCATCATGTCGTTGGAGGAGGCTGTTGACCTCGTGCTCTTTGCTTTTGAACATGGACAGAACGGTGATATCCTTGTACAGAAAGCACCGGCTTGTACAATTCAGACTCAGGCTGAGGCTGTCTGTGAACTTTTTGGTGGCAAGAAAGAGGATATTAAGGTAATAGGTATCCGTCACGGAGAAAAAATGTATGAAACGTTGCTCACTAATGAAGAATGCGCTAAAGCTGAGGATATGGGTGATTTTTATCGTGTACCGGCAGATAATCGTGGATTGAACTATGACAAGTTCTTTAAAGAAGGAGAGACGGAGCGTAATATGTTGACTGAATTTAACTCTAATAATACCTATATTCTGAGTGTAGAGGAAACCAAAGCTAAGATTGCTGCTCTGGACTACATAAAGAAGGAATTGAGTGGTGAAGGTAACTTTGTGCAATAATAGAGTTATGAGAATTTTAGTTACCGGTGCCAAAGGTTTTGTTGGTCGCAACCTTTGTGCTCAACTCAATAATATCAAAGATGGTAAGGCTCATTGTTACGGCAACTTACAAATAGATGAAGTCTTTGAATATGATCTTAATTCCACTCCTGAAGAATTGGATGTTTGGTGTCAAAAAGCTAACTTTGTGTTCAATCTTGCCGGAGTGAATCGTCCCCAAAACAATGATGAGTTTATGAAAGGCAACTTCGGCTTTGCAAGTACGTTGCTTGATACACTGAAAAAACATCATAATACTTGTCCCGTCATGCTCTCTTCCAGTACGCAAGCCTCATTGGTCGGTCGTTTTGGTAACAGTGAATACGGTCGTAGCAAAAAGGCAGGTGAAGATCTTTTTCTACAATATGGTAAAGAAGCAGGAGCAAAAGTGTTGGTATATCGTTTTCCAAATCTCTATGGCAAGTGGTGTCTCCCCAACTATAACAGTGCTGTAGCTACATTTTGTAATAACATCGCCAATGACTTGTCTATACAAGTCAATGATCCAAATATTGAGCTTGAACTGCTCTATATTGATGACCTTGTGGATGAAATGATTCATGCCTTGAAAAGCGAGGAGCATCGTTGCGAGTTTGAAGGTCTTGAAGTACATCCAAAGGTTGATGGTAGATATTGCTATTGCCCGGTTACCCATAAGGTTACATTGGGTGAAATAGTTGATTTATTGCATCAGTTTGCAGAAATGCCTAAGACATTGATGATTCCGGAAATTTCGTCACATTCTTTTGCAAAACGTCTGTATAGTACATTTTTGAGTTACTTGCCAAAAGAAAAAGCCATTTTTGACTTGAAAATGAATGTTGACCAGCGTGGCAGTTTCACAGAACTTGTACATACTTTGAACAGTGGACAGGTAAGTATTAATATTTCTAAGCCTGGTATAACTAAGGGAGAACATTGGCACAACACTAAGTGGGAGCAGTTTATCGTAGTGAGTGGTCATGGACTTATTCAACTTCGGAAAGAAGGAACTGACGAGGTTCTTAGCTATGAAGTGAGCGGTGACAAAATACAATCTGTCATCATGCTTCCTGGCTATACCCATAACATTACCAATCTTTCTGATACGGAAGATTTGGTAACTGTTATGTACTGCAATGAGATATTCGATCCAAATAAACCGGATACGTACTTTGATAAAGTAGAAAAATAATATGGAAAAACAACCAAAATTTGATTATTCAGATATAAAATTCAAGGACAACGGCAAGTTGAAACTCATTATCGTTGTCGGTACTCGGCCCGAAATAATCCGTTTGGCGGCTGTTATCACTAAATGTCGTCAGTATTTTGATGTGATTCTTGCTCATACGGGTCAGAACTATGATTATAACTTGAATGGAATCTTCTTTAAGGACTTGAAATTGGCAGAACCTGAAGTTTATATGGATGCTGTAGGAGATGATTTGGGAGCTACTTGCGGTAATATCATTAATTGCTCTTACAAGCTCTTTGCACAGACAAAGCCTGATGGAGTTCTTGTACTTGGTGATACAAACTCATGTTTGAGTGTTATAGGTGCTAAACGTTTGCATATTCCAATTTTCCATATGGAGGCAGGTAACCGTTGTAAGGATGAATGTCTCCCGGAAGAGACCAATCGTCGTATCGTTGATATCATTAGTGATGTGAATATGGCATATTCAGAACATGCCCGTCGTTATCTTGCTGATTGCGGCCTTCCTAAGGAACGTACTTATGTAACGGGATCCCCAATGGCAGAAGTTCTTCACAATAATTTGGCAGAAATAGAAGCAAGCGATGTACATCAGCGTCTTGGCTTGGAGAAAGGTAAATATATATTGCTATCAGCGCATAGAGAAGAAAATATTGATACCGAGAAGAATTTTATGTCTCTTTTTTCTGCAATTAATAAAATGGCGGAAAAATACGATATGCCAATTCTCTACAGTTGTCATCCACGTAGTCGTAACCGTCTTACTACAAGTGGTTTCAAACTTGATGAACGGGTTATTCAACACGAACCTCTCGGCTTTCATGACTACAACTGTCTTCAAATGAATGCCTTTGCTGTAGTCAGTGACTCTGGTACACTTCCCGAAGAATCAAGCTTCTTCATTAGTGTAGGTCATCCGTTCCCTGCTATTTGTATCCGAACTTCCACTGAACGCCCCGAAGCTGTTGACAAAGGTGATTTTATAATTGCTGGTATTGATAAAAAGAGTCTTTTACAAGCTGTAGATATTGCAGTTGAACTGTGTAAGGACGGTCAACATGGTATTCCTGTATCTGACTATATGGATGAAAATGTAAGTACTAAGGTTGTGAAGATAATTCAGAGTTATGTGGGAATTGTTAACAAAATGGTATGGCGTAAGTTCTAAAATATTAATCATGTGTCACAATTTAAGTTAAGATTTCATGGTGAAAGAATAATTTTTTATTGTTGAGCAATAGAAGTGAAAAGTTAAGAGATTTTTATATTGTGAACAATTTAAATAATTGATAAAGGTAATAATTGCTCCCTCCCTCCTTGTAGGCCTTAATAAGTACCTACAAAGGGGAGGAGAAACTTAAATTGAGTATTATACATATTGTAATCTATTTATTATCAAGTAACTGTTGTTTTAATATTTTTACAAAGTCTATCTCTATATTTTAAAAATGATGTGTTGTGTAGATTGGAGCTTTATGGATATGATTGAGTGATAAAAGTAGATTAAAGATCAGTGAACTAATAATAGGACTTTATATAGCGTTAAATGTCAGATAATAATAAACGAATAGCAAAAAATACAGCATTCTTATATATACGAATGCTGTTTGTTCTTTTTGTTGCTCTATATACATCACGTGTAGTATTAAATACACTTGGTGTAGAAGATTTTGGAGTATATAATGTTGTTGCTGGTTTTGTTACTTTGTTTGGATTTTTTAATGCAACACTGTCTTCAAGTATGCAGCGATTTTACAATTATGAAGGTATTAATGATCAAGTTAATGGTTATTATAGAGTTTATTCTACAGGATTAATAATACATTTGGCTTTATATGTAATAATTTTTATTCTACTTGAGACGTTTGGACTATGGTATGTAAATTCTGTAATGGTCGTTCCTGATGATAGGTTATTTGCTGCAAATATAGTTTATCAATCGACTGTTGTATCTATGTTTTTTATTATATTGCAGATTCCTTACATGGGAGCAATAATGGCTAAAGAGCGAATGGACTATTATGCAGTTGTGAGTATGTTGGATGTTATAATGAAGTTAATAGCAGTAATAATACTTCCATATTTGCCGTTTGATAAACTTATAATATATTCTTTAATAACTTTGATAATTTCTATTTTTGATTTCGTATGCTACTATATATATGCAAAGCGAAAAATTCTAATTAAAAAAAATGGTTGGAATATTGACAAACAACTCTTTAATTCAATGCTTTCTTTTTCAGGCTGGAACTTGATTGGAACATTTGCATTTTTACTTAAAGGTCAAGGGTTGAATATGGTATTAAATGTTTATTTTGGTCCGATTATAAATGCTGCAAGGGGAGTGGCTTATCAAGTGAATGGTGCAATTAATGGCTTTTCTACAAATATTGCAACCGCGTTTCGCCCTCAAATTGTAAATACCTATGCGCAAGGTGACAATGATAAGACCAAGTATTTGATGTTCATGGAATCGCGAGTGTGCTACGCTTTAATGTGTTTGTTGACTATACCAATAATGTTGGAACTTGACGTGCTACTACCTTTGTGGTTAGGAGATGCTATACCCGCTAACACTAAAATATTTGCTATTTTAGTGTTGATTGATTCTTTAGTTTGCACTTTAAATACTCCTTGTTCCCAAGTTGCATTTGCAGTGGGACGTATAAATAAGTATCAAATAGCAACTTCACTAGTGAATCTTGGATTAATACCAGTTTCATGGCTTTTTCTATATTTAGGCTATGATGCTGTAAGTGTTTTTGTTATTACTATTATTTTTTCTGTAGTGAATCAATTGGTTTGTCTTATTCAGCTTAAATATATATTTCCATATAAACTTAGAGACTATTTAAAAACAGTAATAGTTCCATGTTGTGTTATGACGGTTGTTTTGCCGATAATTCCTTTTTTTGTACATAATGTAATGAGTTTTTCTATTCTTAGGTTTCTACTTGTTCTTGTAACGGATGTGATAGGCGGTATAATATTAATGTATTTTGTAGTATTATCGGGAAAAGAAAGATTGAAAACAGTTCAATACGTAAAAGAAATGTTTTTTAGGAAATAATAATTATACATATGCCAAAAGTTTCTGTAGTTGTTCCAATTTATAAAGTAGAAAAATATATAGCTCGATGTGCACGAAGTTTATTTGAGCAGAGTTTGAATGATATGGAGTTTGTTTTTGTGGATGATTGTACTCCTGATAATTCCATAAATATTTTGAAATCGGTCATAGCTCAATATCCTAATCGTGAAAATCAAATAAAGATTGTTCAGCATACTGAGAATAAGGGGCTTCCTATGGCTCGTAAAAGTGGTATTAGTAATACAACAGGTGATTTTATAATACAATGTGATTCTGATGATTGGGTAGATAAGAAAATGTATGAAACTATGTATAATGAGGCGATAAAGAATAAGGCTGATGTTGTTGTATGTGGTTATCAAGTTACAGATGGTGAGCATTTTACTCCTTATGTTAATTGCCAATCCATAGAAAAGGAACTTTTTATTCAAAATTGTCTTTTTCAGAAAGAGTCGGCTTCTTTGTGTTCTAAACTTTTTAAAAGAGAATTGTTTCAAAATGAAATTGTTTATCCAATATATGGAATGGGGGAGGATATAGCTTTATGTTTACAGTTGATTTATTTTTGTAAGAAGATCTGTTTTATTCCGAAACCATTTTATTATTATTTCAGTAATCAAAATTCTATAAGTAAACACAATTCTGTAGAAAGTGTGGTTTCAAGATTTGAGCAGGCTTATGATAATGTTTTGATTTTAGAAAGATTCTTTAGACAGAATTTTGTTATGGGAAAAAATATGGAACTTTCGTTGGATTGTTTTAAACATAAACAACGAGATTTACTGCTTCCTGTGATTTCTCAGAAGGAGTATTTCAAATTATGGAAGACATGTTTTAAGGGCATTAATAGAAAGGTTGTATTTATGCCTTTGAGCTTAAAGGATAAAATGTTTTTCTTACTTAGAATAACTCGTATATTTAAAAGCTAAGGATGAAAAATATTAATACAAAGAAGGTCGGAGTATTTTACTATTTATTATTGTTGATCGTTTTGACGACATGGACTGATACGGAAAATCTTCCTCCAATATCACTTCGTTTAATTTTTATGGTGGCAGTATTAATGCCGTTGTGGATCAATAAAAGTCATTTGTTGCCTGAAGTTTTTTTCACTTTTGTTGTAATATCTGCATCTAGTTTTGCCGTATCCTATATGCCTGTTGATGGTCTGTATGTTTTTATTACAATGTTAGTGAGTGTGGTAGTTTTAGGAAAATCAAAAGTTGAGAAACTTAAAGTTCCATTAAGTTTTAAAATGTTGTGTTTACTATCTTTATTCATTGACTTATTCTTTTCAAGTAGCTTGGTAGTAACTTTTAGTTGGTTGTCTATTATAGTCGTAGGTGAGTCACTTTTTGATTGTCAAGATTATAAACGGGTCCAATTTATGGCTTTTTCATTTGCGATAATATCTTTAGTGCTTTCTTTGGAGTTTATATTTGTAGGGGGTAATTTTATTACAAGTGTAAATACCTTGGACGGAGATTTAGCGCGTAAAGGATGGACTGATCCTAACTATTTCGGTTCAATTATCGGTATGGGAATTCTAACCTCTTTGATTGAGTTGATAACAAATGAAAAATTATCAAGGAAATTACGGCTTCTGTATTGTTCTACTATTATATTGTCTTTATTTACATTGTTTACAACAGCCTCTCGTGGTGCTGTGGTTGCCTTGGGTTGTTCTTCTCTAATATTGTTGTGGGTTGCTCCTATAAAAAAAACATATCGTTTGGGAATAATTTTTATATGCCTTATAGTATTGTTTTTGATGTATGAACTTCATATGCTTGATCTTCTAATTCTTAGATTCCAAAGTGATGCGGGGGATGCGGGTGGACGTACAGAAATATGGATACCAAGAATAAATGCTTTTTTTAATGACTGTACTCCTTTACAATGGATTTTTGGATTAGGAACGGATGAAGCGATGAAGTTGGGAACTAACCAATTTATAGGATTTCATAATGATTATTTGTCTATACTGGTTAAATACGGATTTATTGGTTTTTTTTGCTTGATCGGCTTGTTGTTGAATCCTTTTATATCTTGTCGAAAAAACAAAGGAATTGTGTTCTCAGGGCTTGTATACATTGCTTTATGTATGTTTTCTATAGAACCTTTTACTGGAGGGCAATGGGGGTGTTTATATTTTTATTTATATATATTAATATTAAGTCAGGTGAGGTATGAAAAACAAATATGATGTTAAGGAATTTTGTTTTGTGCCTCCTCCTTATGGAGGGGTCAGTGTATATGTGAAAAGGCTTATTAATAAATTGAATGCAGACAATTATAAAGTAGGAGGTTTTTACCTAAAAACTAATGATCATTCTTTGAAAATATCTCCTTTATATGATTCTTGGAAATGGATGCAAACGTACTTATTTCCTATTAAAATATGGGAATATTTAAAGATAGTAAGACCATATAAGATTGTACATTCACATTTTAGTTTGGAAGGAATGCCATATTTTTGGGTAATAAAAAATTGGGCAAAAAAGAAGATAGTAATAACAGTACATAATTCTATGGTATTAAATTCTTATGCCCAAACAAATGTTGTAAATCGTTTCTTCTTAAATAAAATGTTACGTTCTAAGGGGGTTTGCTGGATTACGGTAAGTGAACAAGGGAAAGAGCAACTAATGTCTTTGCCTGTACAGCCAATTTCTCCTGTGCATGTTATACCGGCTTATGTGCCAATAGTTGACATATATTATACTCCTCTTCCTGCAGATTTACAAAAATATATTGATAGTCATAAGAATTGTATTGCTTTCTATGGTCATAGCTTTATGCAGAATAATGGAATAGATGTATATGGATTTAAAAGTATTATAGATGTATATGCTGATATAGTCAATAGTCTGAGTAATCAAATAGGTCTTGTGCTTTGTATTTCGGATAATCACGATGTTAAAAGGATTGAAGAAATGCATAAATACGCAAAATTTCGTGGAGTAAATGATTTCATATATTGGCAGACTGGAGCTATAGATAATATTAGGACATTATGGAAAAATGTTAGTATATATGTTAGGCCTACTTCTACTGATGGGGATAGTGTTGCTATAAGGGAGGCATTGGACGAAGGAACAATTGTTATTGCAAGTGATGTTTGCAAAAGACCAGAGGGGGTGATTACATATAGATTTGGCGATGAAGAAGATTTATTGCAAAAGATAGCGGTAAACATTAATTGTCCTAAAAAGAAAGTCAAGCCAAATTTTAAGTATTATAAAATGATGAAAAATATTTATGATGACTTGTTGGCTAAATAAATTTTTCTAAGATGATAGATATTAAAGAGCTTTTTACGAGGATATATAATAAGATATACGTTCCTTGGTATAAGAAACGTATGGGCAGTTGTGGGGATAATGTTTATTTTTCACCATTTGATAGTGTCTTTTCTTATGAAAATCTATATGTGGGTAATAATGTTTGTATTGGTTATCACGCTGATTTCATTTCAACAAGGAGGAAAATAATAATCAATGACCATGTAATATTTGGACCTAATGTCAGTATACGTGGTGGAGATCATCGTACAGATATTGTAGGGCGTTTTATTGATGAAATTAAAGATTGTGACAAGCTTCCAGAAAATGATGCGGATGTTATATTTGAAGGTGATAATTGGATTGGTATGAATTCTACTATACTTAAAGGTGTGACCATAGGGAGAGGATGTATTGTTGCAGCAGGAGCAGTCGTGACAAAGAGTACGTTACCATATAGTATAGTAGGAGGAGCGCCTGCAAGAATCTTGAAAATGCGTTTTACCCAAGAACAAATAGAAAAGCATGAAATAAAACTTTATAAGTAAGTATATGCAGGCAAAATTATTTATTTTATTCTATAACAATCACTTCTATGATTAATAAGTGTTGTTCCTTATGCTTGTCTTATGATATTGGTGGTCAAGAGATTTCAGATGTATATTGGTATTTTTAAAAGCAGTGTTCTGATATTGGGATTTTGGATAACTCTCATTGTCTCATACTTTTGGAAACAGGATATGGCTTGAAACAATATAATACCTGTTATTACATTGGCTATTGGAGCTATAACAGAACCCCTATGATATTTGCATTATCTTTTTGTAAGTTCATTATTTCAGTGTATAGCTAGAGAAACATTTGTTATTGTTGCTTTTTAATAGATGGTAATTATATTGTATAATATTTGTTGATTGGTAATTCGATGATTAAATATATGATACTTTTGGTTTGCCTATGGGTAATCATCTGTGTCAAGAGTAAACTAAAGAAACAGATAAATTAAATATGGCAGTACTATTTATATCAAGTTTAACTCCGGATAGGCAGGAATATTGGACGAATGGGTTTGCACGTTCTGGATTTAATGCTATACAAGGAGTTGGTCTTTCTATGACAAATATAATCGGGAACGAGAATATAGAGTTTTTTTCGATGCCATCATATCAGTCGTTCCCAAATGGTCCTATGTGGCTGAATGGTAAAACAGATACATTGGAGAATGGTGCAACTGTTACTATTCTTCCTACTCTAAATTTTAAAATTATCAAAACTATTCATTGGAGTTTGCAATATGCAAAGATTATAAAACAATGGGCAAAACGACATCAGGGAGAAGATTGTAAAGTATTCATTTATAATACCTATCATCCATCAATAGATTATATTTATAAGGCGTGTAAAAAGGCTGGTGTCAAGATTTATTGTATGCTTTATGATTTAGGAATTCCACCTAAACGGCTTGGATTGACTAAATTATCAATGTATGGATATAAATGGGCAGAAAGAGCTGCAGAAAAATACATTCCACTTTTGGATGGTCGTATTGTAATTAATGAACGTATAATTGATCATTATGCCCCTGGAAAAGATTATCTTCTCATTGATGGAGGAATTACCGATCAGCTTGTTTCAAAGTTATTCTCTCTTAAAGAATCTAAATCCTCAGTGTATACTTTTGTACTTGCTGGTATGTTATGGGATCAGAATGGAACCAGATTAGTTCTTAATGCCCTTAAATCTCGTCCAAAATTGAACGTAAAGGTAAGGATATGTGGTAAAGGTATTGACGTTCAGCTGATAGAAGAATCTGCCAAATTAGATTCTCGTATAGAATATCTTGGTATGCTAAATCAGGATCAGTTGTTCAAAGTATATGAAGATGCTGATGTTCTTCTTAATCTTCGTATAGAAGAAGAAGAAGATTTCCATTTCCCTGGAAAACTGTTAGAATGCCTTTCAATGGGTAAATTGGTTATTTCTACTCCTATTGCTCATGCAGAACGAGATTATGGACAATACATGAAAATATTGCATGATGTTTCTAGCGAAGGACTTGCTAATCTGATGTATGAGATAACAGAAACTTCTAAACACGATTTGTTTGAATTTGGTCAGAAAGCCCGAGCTTTTATGCTAGAGAATCGTACATGGAGTATAAGGACAAAGAGCATTGTTGAATATATGCAATTGAATACAAAATGAAATTAACAGTATTCACAAATTTTTTGAATCATCACCAGGTACAGGTTATGGATCAGTTATATAATCTATTGGGAAATGATTTTCGTTTTGTTACAACACTTCTGTCTGACCAAGAATACATGAAAGGTGGTGATGATTATAGTAATCGTTCATATTGTTTATGTGCAGCAAGAGATAAGTCCACATTTACAGAAGCTCTGCGTCTTGCCATAGAATCAGAAACATGTATTTTTGGGGCAGATTCCTACGAGTTTGCTATTGCAAGAGCGAAACAGAATCCAATGGGACTTAGCTTCGAGATGGGAGAGCGTTGGCTTAAGAGAGGTTGGGTTAATGTTATTTCTCCCAATTTTTTGAAATGGTGGCTAAACTATATCCGCTATTTTAGGAAAGCAAATTTTTATCAACTTTGTTGTTCTGCTTTCGCATCAATAGATATGCAAAAATTGCATACTTATGAGAATAGGTGCTACAAGTGGGGATATTTTACTCATGTTGATGAAAGCTTTGATACTGAAATTTCTATGGGGGATGTTTCTACCTCTGAAGTTATATCATTTATGTGGTGTAGCAGATATCTGAGGTGGAAACATCCTGAACTACCAGTAAGGATGGCTGCTAGACTAAAGGCCGAAGGGTATAAGTTTATATTGGATATGTATGGTCATGGAGTTGTTTTTGATATAACGAAGCGCTTAGCGAAGCAACTCAATGTTGAAGATGTTGTAATTTTCAAAGGGAACTTGCCGAATGAACAGATTCTCCAGGCGATGCGCGAACATAAAGTATTTCTATTTACCTCTGATCAAAATGAAGGTTGGGGAGCTGTAGCTAATGAAAGCATGAGTAATGGATGTGTTCTTATTGGCTCAGATGCTACAGGTGCTGTTCCTTATCTTTTGGTTGATGGAGTTAATGGGTTGATTTTTGAATCTTGCAATTTGGATTCTCTCTGTGAAAAGGCTAAATATATTTTAGACAATCCTAAAGAGCTCCATCGACTTTCTCGAAATGGTATAGCAACGATGAGAAGTATATGGTCTCCAAAAAATGCGGCTAAAAATTTGATATGTCTTATAAACCAGATTAATTATCAAGATTTTTCAATTATATTACAAGGCCCTTGTAGTAAGGCATAATTTTTCATGAATCCAAAAACATTTATAAAAAAACATTTTTTTGCTAACTATATGTTAGCAAAAGTGTATCGATTGTTTGGGCGAAACAAGTTTGATATAAAAGGACAAGATAATAAGATTAATTGTAATGTTTCGGGTCTTTATCTTTCTCATGCAAAAATATTTATTCGAGGTAATAGAAATTTACTTTTGTTTTCATCCAATAAGGTCGGAGAAGTTACACATTTTGAAAAATTGAATGTATCTATTTGGGGCAACGACAATACCATTACTATAGGTTCACATAGTTCTGGAAATGGCCTTAGAATCAGTATTGAAGATGATAATAATCACATTATTTTGGGTGATAGATTTACTGTAGGTAGCAATACGGAGCTGGCAGCTATAGAAGGAACGACAATAGAATTTGGTTACGATTGTCAACTTTCAGCAAATATAACATTACGAACAGGAGATAGCCATAGCATTACAGACCTGCAAGGTAATCGTATTAATCCAAGCAAGTCTATAAAAATAGGTAATCATGTTTGGATAGGTAATACTGTATTGATATTTAAGAACGCCATAGTAGGTGATAACTCAATTGTGGCTGGAGGATCCGTGGTGGGGGGCAAGGTGTTTCCATCAAACTGTATTGTTGGAGGAAATCCTGCCAAAGTGATAAAAGAGGGTGTAAACTGGGAACGACAGAGATTTTAAATTTAGATTTGTATGCCAAAGCTTTTACAAATAAATACCTGCATAACTCAATCGACAGGGAGAATCGTACAACAGATAGGTGAGAAGGCAATGAGTGAAGGTTGGGAGAGTTATATCGCCTTTCCAGCACGTGTACCGATAGTTGCCAGCAAATCTATGTTAATTAAAATAGGTTCAAAAGCGGACCAGTATTTTCATGCATTAATGACACGTGTTTTTGATTGTTGCGGCTTTCTTTCCAAACATGCGACAAAACGACTCATTCAAAAGATTAAAAATATTAACCCTAATGTAATCCAACTGCATAATCTTCATGGGTATTATCTGAATATACCAATTTTATTTGACTATCTTAAGCAATCTGGGATACCAGTGGTATGGACGTTGCATGATTGTTGGGCATTCACGGGACATTGTGTACATTACACCTGTGTGAAGTGTAATAGATGGAAGACAGGTTGCTATGCTTGTCCACGAAAGAATTCTTATCCAAATTCTTTTGTATTTGATCGCTCTAGACAGAATTATGCTATGAAGAAAAAGACTTATGCAGATATACCTAATATGACGATAGTGCCAGTATCGTTCTGGTTGGGGGATGTTACTCGGCAATCAATGTTAGGAACATATCCAATTTGTGTTATTCAAAATGGTATAGATGTACATACTTTTCGTCCTCGTACCGAAGCAGTTCGTCGGATTAGGGCACAGTATGGATTAGATAATAAATATGTTATACTTGGTGTAGCTACAGGTTGGAGTGAAGAGGTGGGGCTTTCTACTTTTTTTAGATTGCGTAACAAACTTTCTTCCGATTTTGCTATTGTTATGGTTGGATGTACGTCAGACATAATAAAACAGTTGCCTAATGGGATAATTGGCATTGCTCGTACTAATAATGTAGATGAACTGGCAAGCATCTATTCTGCAGCCGATATCCTATTTAATGGTTCTTATCAAGAGACATTTGGTCTTGTTACTGCAGAGGCATTGTCTTGTGGTACACCTGCTATAGTTTATAATGCCACTGCGTGTGCGGAAATTGTAACCAAAGAAACTGGCTATGTAGCAGAAGCTAAAGATGAGATGCAGGTATTAAAATTTATTCTTTATGATAGTGAACTAAGTTGTGAAGAACGTAATAGGAGAAGTCTGATTTGTCGAAAATATGCAATAGAACATTTTGATAAGGAAAAGAAGTATAACGAATACATAGACCTGTATAAACAGATTTTGGATACATATCAATGAGAGCGTTAATTATTTCTTTAAATTTTAACCCCGGACACGTGAGTCACATGGTCGCAAGCTACAAGCAATGCGAAGAGTTGGGTTACGAATCTGTATATTATGTCAATCCTGCCTTTATACCATTTTTGCCGAAGGATAGTAGGGCTGTGTCTGCCACCGATGGGAAAAGGCTAAAAACAGATCTGGCCATCTTCCTCTTCCCAAGTCAAAAGAATCTACACTTATCTGGAAACTGAAACGACAGGGGGCGAAGGTGGTGTATATCTTCCACGAGCCTCTGGCTCCGATGAAGGTGTATCGCGAAGCCGGCTTCTCTAAGAAGTATCTTGCTAAACTTTGGGTGATTGATCATATCAGTGCGCTTACCGTCAAGTGGAGCGATTATGTGCTTATCCCATCGGAGAAAGCTATGAAGTATTATGAGGAGAATAGTCTTTATACGAATAAGAACTATCATTATCTGCCTTTAATGTATAGCGATGAGCGTGAGGAGCGCCATACATTTATACCTCGAATGTATTTCAGTTACATTGGTACAGTGGCGGCAGATCATTCATTTCAGGAATATTTGGAGTTCGTAGAATGGGCGGTAACCAATAATAAGCTTGAGGGCATCAGGTTTATGATTAGTACTAAAAGTGAGTTTGAGATTCCAGAGATAATAAAGAACTCAAATAGAGTCTCCATCCATAAGGGTATTCCTATGACCGATGAGGAGATAAATACTTATTATAGTAGCTCTATAGCAGTATGGAATGCATACGCTCGTACTACTCAAAGTGGTGTATTAGCTAAAAGTTTCATGTTTGCTACACCTGCTGTAGTGATGAGGGCGAATCTCAATGAGTTTACGCATGACGGGGTAAATGTGGTGGCTATTGAGGATAATTCTGATAAAGAGCAGATAGCTGCTGCAATACAGAAGATATACGAGGATCAAGAAAGTTTTTCAACAGAATGTCGTAGGGAATTTGAGAAATCATTCTATTACAGAGTTTATAATGAATTGTTTAAGAAGATAATCTATGGTTAAAGTCAAATTATCCAATTTCTAATTACTGAAGGTGTGGGGGATATAAATAATGAATAACATAACTCAACGACTTTGGATAGTAACCGAACTTTTCCCACCAGATGAAACTTCCACGAGCTATATCCTTGGCGAGATTGCCAATGCGATGGTACAGAAATACAACGTGGGAGTAATTTGTGGTCCTGAGATATATGACAAGCGAAAGAAACTTGACGTAAACAATAAGTTTAGACTTCACGAGAGCATTGAGATACATCGTGCGTTAGGTGCTGATTTGGATAAGAATACCACAAAGGGTAAGGCTCTTTCTTTCATCCTAATGAGTCGAAGAATGATAGCCCTGGTACGTAAGCATGTATGTGCCGGGGATAAGGTGCTGATGGTGACGAATCCGGCTCCTATGATTCCATTAATGGCGAGACTAAAGAAAAAAATAGGATTTGAACTGAACATCCTTGTACATGATGTATTTCCTGAGAATACCCGTCCCGCTGGCTTGAAACTACCCATGTACAGTTTGTTCAAACATATCTTTGATAAGGCTTATACGAAAGCCGATCAGCTGATTGTTCTTGGGCGTGATATGGCAAATGTGCTAGAGCAGAAGGTTGGTAAAGGGGAAAATCCTAAGATCACTATTATAGAAAATTGGGCGGATATCGGTAATATCAAGCCACAGCCGTTTCCGGAGGGTAAGATAATTCTTGAATATGCTGGTAATATTGGGCGTGTGCAAGGATTGGACAAGGTGATGGATATGTTACCAGAGGATGTGGAGCTGCATTTTTATGGTACGGGAGCGATGGAGAAAAAACTCGAGGAGAGAAAGCGGAAAAATGTTTTTTTTCATGGTCCTTATTTCCGTTCTCAGCAGAATGAGGTATTGGCTGCTTGTGATATTGCTCTCGTAACTCTTCAGGAGGGTATGTACGGCCTGGGTGTTCCAAGTAAGACTTACAACATTCTAGCATCAGGTCGTCCTGTTTTGTTCTTTGGACCTAAAGGTAGTGAGATAGATTTATTGATTCGTGAGGAAGGTATTGGCTATTGTGGATGGCCTGAAAAATGGGACAGAACGACTTTGATTGAAATGGGCCGAAAGGCAAGAGTTCTGGCTGAGAGTATGTATTCTGAAAGTGTAATTCTGGATAAATTCTTGAAAGCTATATAATGGATAAATTACTGTTTACCGGTGGTACGGGTTTTCTTGGCAAGAATATCCGTCCGATATTGGACAAAATGTATGAAGTGACTACTTGTGGTATCACTTCTGAAGATATGGTTAAAACGAATTTGGCAAAGGAGGTTCCTCGTCTGGAGCAACATTATGATGTGGTATTGCATGCTTGTGGTAAGGCTCATGTTGTACCTAAGACTGAAGCTGAAAAACAGGCATTTTTTGATGTGAACTATACCGGTACGGTTCATTTGTGTGATGCGCTAGAGAAAGTAGGTCCCCCTAAGGCTCTGGTTTTTATCAGTACTGTGGCTGTATATGGTTGTGAGTCTGGTGAATTGATTACCGAAGAACATCCGCTGGAAGGGGAAACTCCATATGCTAAAAGTAAGATTTTAGCTGAGGAGTATCTGACTAAATGGTGTGGGATGCATAATGTGGTTCTCGGAATTCTTCGTCCTTCACTTCTTGCTGGTAAAGATGCTCCGGGTAATCTTGGTACTATGGTAAATGGTGTGAAGAAAGGTTTTTATATGAATATCGCCGGAGGCAAGGTTGTGAAGAGTATTTTGATGGCAGAAGATATTGCTCGTATCATGCCTGCTTTGGTTGAGAAAGGAGGAGTTTATAATGTGTGTGATACATTCCAACCGACTTTTGGTCAGATTAGCAAGTCGATAGCAGAGCAACTAGGCAAAAGTAGACCTATCTGTATTCCAATGTGGATGGCTAAGTGTATGGCTTTAGCCGGTGATCTTTTAGGGACAATAGCTCCTATCAATAGCTATAAATTAGAAAAGATGACCAAGAACCTCACTTTTAGTAATGAGAAAGCACGTAAAGAACTTGGTTGGGAACCGTTGGATGTACTAACGAATTATAAAATTTGAAGCGGAAGAAGAAACGAATTATTGGGGTTTATTTACAGTGTGCTATATAGAGATTTTTGAAAGCTATAATTTTTTAATATGCACATGAGTTATAAATAAGGATAAGATCATTCCGGATATATTCAGACAAAACTGATTCATATGATAACATACATTATTATTTTTATTCTGCTTCTCATAGCAGAACTCCTCTATTTCCGTATTGCGGATAAATGTAACATCATCGACAAACCCAACGAACGTTCATCACACTCTACGATAGTATTACGTGGTGGCGGAATAATCTTCTTGATTGGTATATGGATTTGGAGTGCCTTCTTCGGATTTCAATATCCTTGGTTTCTAGTCGGCTTGACATTAGTAGCAGGCATTAGCTTTGTAGATGACATCCATTCATTACCGGACTCTGTAAGATTGGTCGCTCAGTTTGCAGCTGCCACAATGGCATTCTATCAGCTCGGCATATTGCATTGGTCAATGTGGTGGATAATATTACTGGCACTAATAGTCTATGTCGGTGCCACGAATGTGATAAACTTCATGGATGGAATCAATGGTATCACAGCAGGCTACTCTTTGGCTGTATTGATACCGTTGGCACTGGTGAATATAAATGGTGTTTTTGTAGAACAGAGTTTGATCATATCAACGATTCTTGCTTCATTGGTGTTTTGTATTTTTAATTTCCGTCCGAAGGGTAAAGCGAAATGCTTCGCAGGGGATGTCGGCTCTATCGGTATTGCTTTTATTATACTGTTTCTGTTAGGTAATGTGATGATCAAGACAACGGATATTACTTGGCTGATATTCTTGTTAGTATATGGTGTGGATGGTTGTCTGACTATTGTACATCGTATTATGTTGCACGAGAACTTGGGCGAGGCACATCGTAAGCATGCTTATCAGATTATGGCTAATGAGTTGAAAGTGGGGCATGTAAAAGTTTCATTACTGTATACGGTTATGCAGTTAGTGATTTCTCTAGGATTTGTCTATCTTTGTCCCGATACGGTGTTTGCTCATTGGTTATATCTGGTGGGTGTATCAGTTGTATTGGCTATTGCTTACATATTGTTCATGAAAAAATACTATCGTTTACATGAAGAATATCTCATATCATTGAAACAATAACGATTATGGAATTTGATAAAGAATTTTTAGATAAGTTATTTGAGCAAGCTAAAGAGAATCCACGTTTGCGTCAGAACTTCGATTTGCGTACCTCACCTGCTGATACCAGCCAGCGAATGCTTAACGCGTTACTTCCGGGTACAGTTGTGCCCATTCATCGGCATGAAGATACTGCCGAAACAGTAATCTGCCTGTGTGGTAAGTTGGACGAAGTAATTTATGAGGAAGTCGTTTCGTATGAGAAGGATACGGATGATTTTCAGAAGGGGATGAGTGTACAAGATGTAGCTCGTAAGGTTGAGTATCGAGAAGTACAGCGTATCCATCTCAATCCTACAGAAGCCAAGTATGGCTGTCAGATACCTAAGGGTGCATGGCATACTGTGGAAGTGATTGAACCATCTGTCATCTTTGAGGCTAAAGATGGAGCTTATACTCGTTGAACGATGAAAAACAATGAATAAGAAGTACTGAAAGTGCTTTTTAATACGCTATGTTATAATTGAACATTTACAATGAGATGGAAAAATGTAGGTCCCTAGATTCATGTGACAAACATGAATCCCTGCATTTCCAAAAAATACCAACTGTCTGTGAAGATCGTTGGTATTTTTTATACAATAAGGCTGTGGTGGAAATCTATAAGAAGCTACTTTTGACAAGAAATTACTTGAGAATACTCTTTCACCGCATCAAAGCACGGACATCCTTTCATTGGATTCAAGTCCCGGTGTCCCACAATCAACGCTTTCGGAAACTGTCTTTTCAACTCCCTCAACAAAGCGAGCAAAGCTCCTTTTTGCTCCAGTGTACGCGTATCTTTCGGCTTCCCGTTCGCATCCAGTCCTCCCTCATAACAAACACCAACCGAATGGGCATTATGATTACGGCAGTGTGCCCCGACCTTTTCTAACGCACGTCCCCGGTGGATCTCCCCATCACGAGTAATGTAAAAATGATAGCCAATATCACGAAAACCACGGTGCAAGATATGATCCTGTCGGCAAGCCTCCGCCGAAAGGGACTTTCCTTCCGGCGTGGCACTGCAATGAATGATAATTAATGTAATAGTCCGCATGGAGTTACATGCAACTTTGTATTCCGAACACACCTCCGATGGCGGTGGCTACAGTGATAACGATTTTGAGAACTAAGCTCCATACAGAGCGGGGAGATGATGATTTACTCATAATAACAGGTTTTAAATAAATTGATAATAGTTTTCTTTTACCACAGATCTACACAGACTCACACAGATAAATAATCGACTACTTTAGCAACTACCAATTCAATATAATCTGTGGAAATCCGTGTCCTCCGTGGTGAACCTTTTAAGCAGCCGGATCAGGCGCTTCACCGCCTCCGTCCGGTTTCGGATCAGGGGTGTCACCTGAATCAGAACCTCCGCCGGCAGTTGTCGGTTTCTGATACTCCGTCTGCTGCTTCAACTGGCTGTTGAGCTTCAGGTTCGTGGTAGACAGATTACCGGTGGCACGAGCTTTCAGACGCATGCCGCTAATATTCTTCTCCAACGAGAATTCTTCCAGCGTATCGGCTGCCTTACTGCGAATACCCACACCAAAAATGGCAAGATCATCAATTTTCACACACTTGCCGTCTAGCAACAATTCCTTGATGCAATCTACCATATCCGAAAGCACACCTTTGATGACACCACCGGAATACGGTGAATTGTGCTTCGACATATGTTCGGCAAGCTTTGCCAAATCAAACGTCTCGTCGCTTACTGCACGGGCGAACCACTTACCCGCATTCAAGCCTTTCTTCTGCTGGTTCTGATAAATTTTGTAACGAATCATAAAACAATAAATTAAAGGGTTAAACATATTGTCCGGGGATTCTTTTCCCTTTCGACGATACAAAAATACTACTCCGGATCTCCCGGAAATCAGATGTGCACGGTTGTGTATGGTAGCGGTCGGTTATTTGTCATTATAGTCGGTTATTCAAAGGAAAAACGTTGGCTATATAGTCGTTTTTTGTTATTTTTGTAACAGTAAATCAGAAATATATCCATCATGAGCGAATTTAAAATACGTGCTTACGGGCGCATGGAACTGGCGCAACTTTATTCTCCGCAACTAACTGACATTGCTGCCTATCGAAAAATGAAGAAATGGATCTCTTTGTGTCCCGGACTTCTGCAACGCCTGTACGACTTAGGCTACGAATCAAAGCGACGCTCATTCACACCATTGGAGGTGAGAGTCATTGTGGATGCTTTAGGAGAGCCTTAAATAAAGCGTCGCTTTATGGTGTCTAAAGCACCGCTTTACGATGTCTAAAGCTTAGCTTTACACCTCCTAAAGCGATGCTTTATGCAGGAAAAACGATTGTATCAGTCAAAACGGATGCGGTAATTGAAATGACTACCGTATCCGTAAGTAAAACGGGTACAGTAGGTACACTTTTTCCGGTTCACTCATACACACACGCACGCGCATACAACCCTTTACCGTCCATACTGATTAATTTTCCGTGTTTGGTGAGCCGTTTCAGCCAAGTGAGGGCTGTATTTTCCTTAATTCCCATGGCAACTGCTTCTTCCAGTAACTGTGTACGAGTAAATTCATCACCCAGTTTCTGGAAAAGATAGTCACGATCGGCATTAGGACGATGGCTGACTTCTGTACTGGGGAGGAACGATAGAATATGCGTGGCATGACAGTAGAGAGGCTCCGCAAGGCTAAGCACAGCATGAAAGTCTTCCTGTGAAATGAATACATCCCAACGGGTAATGATGTCATCTTTGCGGTTGTCGGCAGGAATCTCCTTGTCCGGTGTGAAAGGAGAGGTGGGAGAGGTCTTGAAGTCGTAGGGCTGCGGGCTTTCGAGAGCACGCAATACGGCTACTTCCGACATGATTCTGCATAGATTGACAGCCAGACGTGCCACAAAACTATACATTTCCCTTCCATTAGCTACACTGGAGCGTTCAAATAAGTCGGAAAAGACGGTGTCGATTTCTTCTTTTTGTTCATCCGTGAGTTGCAGGGTATGAATGCCGTGCGATTTTATCACACTCAACTTTTCTTTCCATTCCAGTCCCATAGCGGTGAATATCTCCTCCCAATCTATCTCGTTGTCCATAAATTGGCTGATCCATTTACTGATTCCGCACATGTAATAATATAATTGGCGGGAGTATGATCCGTCTTCTGCCGTCGGAATGAAAGTTTGCACCTGCGACGGCGTACCCGAAATCAGGACGGAAAGATAGCTTTTCTTCACTTCCCGGTATTCCTGGTCGGTGCGGCGGTTGTAGGACAAGCGGTCGTGGTCGAACGCTTTGCGCAGGGTGTCGCTCCAATGACCGTGGTCCGATCCGATGGCGGTGGAGAGAGTGTCCGCTTCCGCTTCGCAGATAAGTCCGGTTCCGTCGGAGTCCATGATGTTTTGTAGGATACCCGTACCGGTGTTGTTGCCCGAAATGAGGAACATCCTGTTAGGGGGCATTTGTGGAGCCTCCTTTTTGGTTCGTTCTTTTCCCATTGCATCATACTCGGCTTTCTCTTTTTTGTATGCTTTCATCTGTATGGTCACTTCTTTGCGGATCTCGTCGTGGATAGGTTCCACGAGTAAGCGGATGTAGGAAAGAATACCTTTGCCGGAAGCCGAAGGAGCCACTACGAAACATTGGAGGCTGGGGTGATGGTATTTGCCGCCATATAGGCATCGCACGTGGCGCGACATACAAGCACCCAGGGCAGTGAGCGCTCCCAATAACATGATGTCGTGTTGTATTGGGTTGCTCCCGGCTTTTATGATACGTTGCAAAAATTCCGGCCAGTCGTTTTCCGGAAAAGTGGGCAATTGATGTTGTGGTTCACTGCCTGGCAATAGTTCTTCTTCCCCTTCTCTATCATCGGAGATATTGTCATTTCCCACCTTATTATGCGCGCCCGTGTGTGGGGGAAATTTGCGTGCTGTACCTGCTGTACCTTTTGTACCTGTGGGATGTTTGGGCATTTCTTCTATGCAGATGCTTACTCCCGTCGCTTCGGCAAGGTGAAAAGCGGTGCCCAGGTGCACTTCTCCACGTTGGGTGTGGAGTGCGTTGGAGAATACCCGTTCGGCATGTTCGCGCTGATACTTGGGAGACACCCGGCACAGGCGGTGAAAAAACTCACGTCCTGCTTCGCCGCAATCCGTTGCGATGGCGAATGACAATTGTACGTATTCAAGATAAGTGGGAGCAATGTCCGCTCCTGCCGTTTCGACTGCTTCGGTGAGACGGCGTAAAGATTCAATATCGGTCATTTGGATTTATGATTTTTGATTTATGATTTATTTGTTGGTGGTTCTGAACAATGCTTCCGGGTCGTAACTAAGGAAACAGGATCTCACGAGGTCTTTGCCGGAGAAATCTACTTTGGATTTTGTTTCGGAAGAAACTGCTGTTACCGTATTGTATGCCGTCTCTACGTATCGCATCGCCCAACTCATGTTGTCTGTGATATTTTGGATGTCATTTGTCGTGGAGGAATAATGGCAGGGAACAAATGCCTTTACACCCAGTCCGCTGGGGCTGACAAAGGTGAGTACAGGTTGTAGGAGAGGATCGTCATAGAGCATACGTCGCATTTCCACTGCTTCCTGATAAGAGTGGAGACCGTCCACATCTACTATCACCAGGTGAGACGGGGAGACGAAATCCTTACTGCTACGGCGGGTGAATGTGCCGCAGGGGGTCACATACGGTAGTAATGACGCTTTGGCGGTTCGTATATCTTCGGAGTTGCGTACTTGTTCGGTCAGGGCTTTGAGATTCTCGTTGCAAGTAATCATTTGGAAAACTTGTTCGATGGAGACTTCGCAGAAGGGGATAAGCGTGGGAGGAGTCATCAGTCGGCCTTGTTTGTCTTTGATAGGAGCGATAGGTGGCATGAAATAGGACATTCTGTAGTTGTTTGGCATCTTTTTCTTTTTGTTTCAAGTTAAAATATTTATTTTTGCAAAAAAATATGAGTGTGTTTCAAAACACGGCGTAAAATTAGTAAATGCAAAATAGACATCGTCCCGACATGTTGGGATGAAAGTGAAAATAATTAACCGTTACGGTGTAATTTTAACAATAAAAAAGAATGGAAAATGAAAAAGGTTTTTATGTAGCTTTAGGAGTTTACATAGGAGAGTTGCAAAAGCGTACGGATTTGAAAAATGACGAAATATGCAAGAGCGTACACATCGGCCACTCTACTTTTAATGATTTAAAAAAGGGGCAAAACGCCCATTGAGTGATTACGTAAAAGTGGTGGAGTGCTGTCTGGATGCCTTCAATGAAGAGGAAGCCGGGGTTATCTGGGATGAATGGAGGAGAATGTATTTTCGATACAGGAGAAGAAAAGAGGAGGAGAGAGGAGAACGGTGAAAAAACAGATAAGGTAAAAGCGGCAGGCGGGAAAAAGTTTCCCGCCTGCGGTCTTTATGAATGGATTTTTTTTGTAGCTTTGTGAAAAATAAGATTGATATGGAAGATTTGTCTGGTAATTTTTATAATTTAAGAAAAAGAAGCGTATGAGTAGCAAGATATACCCCATTGGCATACAGAACTTTGAAAAAATCCGGAAAGACGGTTATTTCTATATTGATAAGACTGCTTTGATTTATCAGATGGTGAAGACAGGCAGTTATTATTTCTTGAGCCGTCCCCGTCGTTTTGGAAAAAGTCTGTTGATATCTACGCTTGAAGCGTATTTCTTGGGCAAGAAAGAACTTTTTGAGGCTTGGCCATGGAAAAGCTGGAAAAGGATTGGACTACATATCCCATTTTTCATATCGATCTTAATACGGAGAAGTATGATACGCGGGAGAGCCTGGATAGTATATTGAATTTCACATTGGAGAAATGGGAACAGCAATATGGCACCGCTCCGTCGGAAACAACTTTTGCATTGCGTTTTCGCGGCCTTATTGAACGGGCTTATGAGCAAACCGGGCAGCGTGTGGTCATTCTGATAGATGAATATGATAAGCCCATGTTACAAGCAATAGGTAACGAGGAGCTTCAGAAGGAATTCCGTAATACCATGAAAGCTTTTTATAGTGTGCTGAAGACCATGGATGGTTGTATTCAGTTTGCATTTTTGACGGGAGTGACGAAATTTGGTAAGGTAAGCGTGTTCAGCGATTTAAATAATCTCGATGACATCTCAATGCGGAAGCAATACGTGGATCTTTGCGGAGTTTCTGAAAAAGAATTGCATGATAATCTGGAAATTGAACTGCATGAACTGGCGGATGCAAAGGAGCTGACTTATGGTGAACTGTGCAATAGATTGAGGGAGTACTATGATGGCTATCATTTTACATACAATTCTATCGGAATATATAATCCGTTCAGCTTGCTTAATACTTTTAAATATAGAGAGTTCGGTAGTTATTGGTTTGAAACGGGAACTCCTACTTATCTAGTGGAGTTGCTGAAAAAACATCATTATGACTTGGAACGTATGGCGCATGAGGAAACGAGTGCCGCTGTATTGAACAGTATTGATTCAACATCGGACAATCCCATTCCGGTCATTTATCAGAGCGGTTATCTCACTATAAAAGGGTATGACGAAGAATTTGGAATTTATAGTTTAGGCTTCCCTAATCGCGAAGTAGAGGAAGGATTTATTAAATTTTTGCTTCCCTTTTATGCGAACACCAATGCGGTAGAGTCGGAGTTTGAAATATATAGAACTTTAACGCGAAAATGCGTAATATTGAGAAATGGATAGTGGAGTAATCTGTGAAATAATTGATGGAAAATCCCGGCTGAAGAAATAAAACGGCTGGGATTTTTTGTTTAGGATGTCTATTTGCCATTCTTGAAAAATATCAAATGGTAGCTATATCTTTTCCGTGTGCGATAACGAAAACGCAAAAAATAACAATTTATTATGTAGAAAAAGTTGGGGGAATGCTTCGTAGTTCATAAATAATGATTAAATTTGCCGCGATTTGTAATGCGGAGTTTGCAAAATGACGAATAATACTATAAAGCATCTAGGTATTGTGGAAAACATCCAAGGTTCTCATCTGTCGGTGAGGATTGTCCAGACATCGGCTTGCGCGGCTTGTAGCGCAAAGGGGCATTGTTCCTCGGCGGATAGTAAGGACAAAATCATAGATATTATAGATACCGCGGCTTCTTCCTATCAGGTGGGAGAGAAGGTGATGGTGGTCGGCGAAACGTCGATGGGCATGATGGCAGTGGTATTGGCTTTCGTACTTCCTTTCGTACTTCTTATTTTTTCATTGTTTCTTTTGATGGCGTGGATAGAGAATGAGTTGTATGCAGCACTTCTTTCTCTGGCTGTCCTTATACCTTATTATTTCGTTTTGTGGCTCAATAAAACGCGACTCAAACAACAATTTTCATTTACTATAAAACCAATAAATAACTAAAAACATTATGAATTTGATTCTGATTGCAGTGATTTCATTGGGAGCTATAGCGCTCGTGCTGGCCGCTATTCTTTATGTGGCTTCCAAGAAATTTGCCGTGTATGAAGACCCGCGGATTGCTCAGGTGGGAGAAGTGCTTCCCCAGGCTAATTGTGGTGGATGTGGCTATCCCGGTTGTAGCGGATTTGCCGACGCTTGCGTCAAAGCCGGTTCGCTGGATGGTAAATTCTGCCCCGTAGGTGGACAACCTGTCATGGCACAAATTGCTGATATCCTCGGACTTGCAGCCGGTGAAGCTGAACCGATGGTAGCAGTGGTAAGATGTAACGGAACGTGTGCCAATCGTCCGCGTACCAACCAATATGATGGTGCGAAGAGTTGTGCTATTGCCGCTTCGCTGTATGGTGGGGAAACGGGATGTAGTTACGGATGTCTGGGGTGTGGCGACTGTGTGGCTGCTTGTCAGTTCGATGCCATCCACATGAATCCTGAAACGGGGCTTCCGGAAGTGGATGAAGCGAAATGTACCGCTTGTGGCGCCTGTGTGAAGGCTTGCCCGAAAGCGATCATCGAAATCCGTCCGCAAGGAAAGAAGTCACGCCGCGTGTATATCTCTTGTGTGAATAAAGACAAGGGAGCTGTGGCACGTAAGGCTTGTACAGTGAGCTGTATCGGCTGTGGCAAGTGTGTGAAGACTTGTCCGTTCGAGGCTATTACGCTGGAAAACAATTTGGCTTACATCGATCCGAACAAGTGTAAATCTTGCCGGAAATGTGTGGAAGTTTGTCCGCAGAATAGCATTATCGAGTTGAATTTCCCGCCGCGGAAACCGAAAGAAGAAGCTCCGGCTGCTCCGAAACCGGCTACAAAAGTGGAAACTCCTGCTGCAAAGGCTACAGAAGCTCCGAAAGTAACAGAATAATAACAGAAAAAAATACAGAACTGTATGTTAAAGACATTTTCAATTGGTGGAGTTCATCCACACGAAAATAAATTGTCGGCACATCAACCTATTATCACAGCGGAAGTTCCTGCAAAGGCTGTTATTTTGCTGGGGCAGCATATCGGTGCGCCTGCAAAACCGGTTGTAGCGAAAGGGGATGTGGTAAAGGTAGGCACACGGATTGCCGAACCTGCCGGCTTTGTTTCGGCAGCAATTCACTCTTCGGTCAGTGGTAAAGTGGCGAAGATTGATACCATAGTCGATGCCAGCGGTTATGCGAAACCTGCCATCTTCATTGATGTGGAAGGCGACGAATGGGAAGAAACAATCGACCGTAGCACCACACTGGTGAAAGAGTGTGAACTTTCCGCAGAAGAGATCGTGAAGAAGATTGCCGATGCTGGAATCGTAGGTCTGGGCGGTGCTTGTTTCCCTACGCAGGTGAAACTTTGTCCTCCTCCTTCTTTCAAGGCTGAATGTGTGATTATCAATGCCGTAGAGTGTGAACCTTACCTGACTGCCGACCATCAGCTGATGCTGGAACACGCGGAAGAAATCATGGTGGGTGTTTCTATCCTGATGAAAGCGGTGAAAGTGAACAAGGCATTTATCGGAATCGAAAATAATAAGCCGGATGCTATCGAACTGATGACCAAAGTGGCTTCCAGCTATGCAGGTATCGAAGTAGTGCCCTTGAAGGTGAAATATCCGCAAGGAGGTGAAAAGCAGCTGATCGACGCGATTACCAAACGTCAGGTGGCGAGCGGTGCATTGCCTATCTCTACGGGAGCAGTCGTGCAGAACGTGGGAACAGCATTTGCCGTTTATGAAGCTGTACAGAAAAATAAGCCGTTGTTCGAACGTGTAATTACCGTGACAGGAAAGTCGGTTGCGAAACCTTCCAACTTCCTGGCTCGTATCGGTACACCGATGAAACAGTTGATTGACGCTTGCGGTGGTCTGCCCGAAGATACGGGTAAGGTGATCGGTGGCGGTCCGATGATGGGTAAGGCGCTCGTAAATATCGAGGTTCCTACTGCGAAGGGCAGTTCCGGTATCCTGATTATGAATCAGAAGGAAGCCAAACGTGGTGAGGCGCAGACTTGTATCCGTTGCGCGAAGTGCGTGAGTGCCTGTCCGATGGGACTGGAACCGTACTTGCTCGGAGCTTTGTCCGAAAACGGAGATTTTGAAACAATGGAAAAAGAAAGAATCATGGATTGTATCGAGTGCGGCTCTTGCCAGTTCACTTGTCCTGCCAACCGTCCGTTGCTCGACTACTGTCGTCTGGGCAAAGGTAAAGTAGGTGCTATGATTCGTGCACGTCAAGCTAAAAAATAACGAATATGGAAAATAAATTAATCGTATCACTATCACCCCACGTTCATGGCGGAGACAGCGTACAGAAAAATATGTATGGCGTGCTGATCGCACTGATTCCGGCTTTTCTGGTGTCTCTCTATTTCTTCGGACTGGGTGCCCTGATTGTCACGGCTACTTCCGTTGCAGCTTGTTTGTTCTTCGAATGGGCGATCGGGAAATATTTAATGAAGAAACCTACCACTACCATCTGCGACGGCTCTGCCGTCATCACAGGTGTGTTGCTGGCATTCAACTTACCGTCTAATCTCCCTATCTGGATTATCATTCTGGGTGCACTGTTTGCTATCGGTGTAGGCAAAATGTCTTTCGGCGGATTAGGTTGCAATCCTTTCAATCCGGCACTGGCAGGACGTGTGTTCCTGTTGCTTTCTTTCCCGGTGCAGATGACCAGCTGGCCGGTAGTCGGACAGTTGACCGCTTATACGGATGCTACCACCGGTGCCACTCCGCTGGCATTGATGAAACAAGCGATTCATGCTGCAGATAAAAGTGCGGCTATGGATGCTTTAAACCAGATTCCGGATGCATTGAGTTTGCTGATCGGACAGAATGGCGGATGCTTGGGTGAAGTGAGTGCATTGGCTCTATTGATCGGACTGGTTTATATGCTCTGGAAGAAGATCATCACTTGGCATATTCCTGTGTCTATCCTGGCTACCGTGTTTATCTTTGCAGGTATCATGCACTTGGCAGATCCGGAAAAATATGTTTCTCCGGTATTGCAGTTGCTCTCCGGTGGTCTGATGCTGGGTGCTGTCTTTATGGCAACCGACTATGTGACTTCTCCGATGAGTAAGAAAGGAATGTTGATTTATGGTGTATGTATCGGTCTGCTGACGGTTGTTATCCGTCTGTTCGGTGCTTATCCCGAGGTATGTCGTTCGCCATCCTGATTATGAATGCGTTCACTCCGCTGATTAACACCTATTGTAAACCAAAACGCTTTGGGGAGGTAGCGAAGAAGAAATGAAAAAGTTAGAATCATCTTTAAAGAATATGTTGCTGGTACTTACGGGCGTGACTGCTGTCTCCGTAGCGTTGCTGGCTTATGTAAATGAACTGACAAAAGGTCCTATTGCCGAAGCGAATGCGAAGACACTGAACGAGGCTTTGAAAAAGGTTCTTCCCGAATTTACCAATAATCCGGTAGCGGAAAGCGATACGATCTTCAGCGAGAAAGACGGAAAGAAGAATGTTGACTTTATCGTTTATCCGGCTAAGAACGGCGAAGAATTGGTAGGAACGGCCGTCGAAGCTAAATCAATGGGATTTGGTGGCGAACTGAAAGTGTTGGTAGGCTTTAACGCCGAAGGTAAAATCTATAATTACTCGTTACTCGCTCACGCGGAAACTCCGGGACTGGGTTCTAAAGCCGACAAATGGTTCGGAGCATACGACCCTGCCAAGGGAGAACAGGCTGTGTCTCACGAAGAGAGTAAAAAGTCTATTTTGGGGATGAATCCGGGTGAAACTCCGTTGACTGTCAGCAAGGATGGGGGAGCGGTGGATGCCATTACAGCTTCTACCATTACTTCACGTGCGTTTCTGAATGCTGTAAATGCTGCTTATCAGGCTTATAAGGCCGAAGGTGGTGAGGTGAACGGTGTCAGCGGTGCTTCTCAAAAGGCTACAGGTGCAGACGCTGCTACAGGAGCTACGATAAAAGTTGAACTTACTGATTCGGTCAGTGCTAAATAAGAAAGGAGACAGATATGAATAACTTTAAAGTAATGATGAACGGGATTATCAAAGAGAATCCTACGTTTGTACTCCTGCTTGGTATGTGTCCTACATTGGGTACGACTTCGTCGGCCATCAATGGTATGGGTATGGGACTGGCTACCATGTTCGTATTGATCTGCTCGAATGTGGTGATCTCTTTAATCAAGAACCTGATTCCGGATATGGTGCGTATCCCGTCGTTTATCGTGGTGATCGCGTCTTTCGTAACCTTGCTTCAAATGGTGATGCAGGCATACGTGCCGGGACTGTACGCTACGCTCGGTCTTTTCATCCCGTTGATTGTAGTGAACTGTATTGTGTTGGGACGTGCCGAAGCATTCGCCGCCAAGAATAACGCAGTTGCTTCTATGTTCGACGGTATCGGCATGGGACTTGGTTTCACCATTGCCCTGACATTGCTGGGGGCTGTCCGTGAATTTCTGGGAACCGGTAAGATTTTCGATCTGACCATCATGCCGGAAGAATATGGAATGTTGGTATTTGTATTGGCTCCGGGTGCTTTCATCGCTTTGGGATACCTCATTGCGCTTATTAACAGTTTCAAGAAAGCCTAATTCAATTAAATAAGAAAAGAATATGGAATATATATTGATATTTATTTCGGCAATCTTTGTAAACAACATCGTGTTGTCGCAGTTCTTGGGTATCTGTCCGTTCCTGGGCGTATCTAAGAAAGTAGAGACTGCGATGGGTATGAGCGCTGCGGTTGCTTTCGTGTTGACCATCGCTACCATCGTTACCTTCCTGATTCAGAAGTTTGTGTTGGATGTTTTCGGGCTGGGATATTTGCAGACGATTACGTTCATTCTGGTCATTGCCGGATTGGTGCAGATGGTGGAAATCATTCTGAAAAAAGTATCGCCTGCTCTGTATCAGGCTTTGGGCGTGTTCTTGCCTTTGATTACAACCAACTGTTGTATTCTTGGTGTGGCTATCCTGGTGATTCAGAAAGACTACGACCTGCTGACAGGTGTTGTGTACGCGTTTTCTACGGCCATCGGTTTCGGTCTGGCACTGGTGCTTTTTGCCGGATTGCGCGAACAGATGAGCCTCGTGAAAGTACCTAAAGGAATGCAAGGCACTCCGATTGCCTTGATTACCGCCGGTTTGCTTGCTATGGCATTCATGGGATTCTCCGGCGTGGTGTAAGGATTTACAGTTGATAATTAAATAGGGGATTGGAAGCTCTGCTGTATGGCGTCATACAGCTTTGAGTTTCCAATTCTTTTTTATACCTGATTGCCACCCAATCGTACCTAAATTACTTTTCAGCAAATAAAATTGTGGCAAATTATTGCTATTCCATTTTATTTCCATACATTTGTAACTCAAACAATGATAAGCCGAGAAACTAACCATTTTTATAAAGTATATGAAAGAAAGAATTTTAGTAACAGGCGGGACAGGATACATAGGGTCTCATACTGTTGTAGAACTACAAAACAGTGGATATGAAGTAATCATCATCGATAATTTATCAAATTCAAGTGCTGATGTTGTTGACAATATAGAGAAAGTTTCCGGTATTCGCCCAGTTTTTGAAAAGCTGGATTGTCTGGACTTTGCTGGTCTTGATGCAGTATTTACAAAATATAAAGGAATTAAGGCGATCATTCACTTTGCAGCGAGCAAAGCAGTAGGAGAATCGGTACAGAAACCGTTGCTTTACTACCGTAATAACCTGGTTTCTTTGATTAACCTTCTCGAACTGATGCCAAAACATGGAGTAGAAGGTATTGTGTTCTCTTCTTCCTGTACAGTATACGGCCAGCCGGATGAATTGCCGGTAACAGAAAAGGCTCCGATTAAGAAAGCGGAATCGCCATACGGAAATACGAAACAGATTAATGAAGAGATTATTCGTGATACGGTAGCTTCAGGTGCTCCGATCAATGCGATTATGCTGCGCTATTTCAATCCGATTGGTGCGCATCCTACGGCATTGCTGGGTGAACTGCCTAATGGGGTTCCTCAAAACCTGATTCCATATCTGACCCAAACCGCCATCGGCATCCGTGAGAAACTAAGTGTGTTTGGTGATGATTATGATACACCGGACGGTTCTTGTATCCGTGACTTTATCAATGTTGTTGACTTGGCTAAAGCCACGTGATTGCTATCCGTCGTATCTTGGAAAAGACACAAAAAGAAAAAGTGGAAGTGTTCAATATCGGTACAGGACGTGGCGTTTCTGTATTGGAATTGATAAATGGCTTTGAAAGAGCCACCGGCGTAAAATTGAATTATCAGATTGTCGGACGTCGTGCAGGCGACATTGAAAAAGTTTGGGCGAATCCGGATTTCGCAAACCAGGAACTGGGTTGGAAGGCTGTAGAAACTTTGGAAGATACTTTACGTTCTGCATGGAACTGGCAGCTGAAACTCCGTGAAAGAGGGATTCAATAAAAGAGATTTGTTTTAAAATAAACATAAAAGATTAAACAAATCGTGCATGCGATTTGTTTATTTGATGCTAATCGACCTGAAGCTGTTTATGAGTATGCGAATATACGTAAATAGTACTTATGCCTCCCCGGCATAGACAGGAAAGATTGCATAGTAGTTTTGTCGTGTTTTATTTTGTGTTTGTGTTGTGACGGTACTACGACGTGAGTCGTGGTACCGTTTTTTGTTCGCCCAGTATGGGCGAACAAAACTATGTTTATAGCTTTCCTTTGAAACAGAAAACGTCGCTTTCTCCCATTGTTTCCGGTAAAGAAGTTCCGGGGGCGAACAGTCCGAACACTGAAGAGCCGGAGCCGCTCATGGAGGCGTAGATCGCTCCTTGATGATAGAGTTCTCTTTTAATTTCCCCAATAACGGGATGTTGCGGGAATACACTTGCTTCAAAATCATTGATTAGGATATCCTTCCATTCTGCAACTGGATGCAGGATTGCCTCTTTGACCGGATATTCCGGACGGTGCGGGTGGATATTTGAAAAGGCTTCCCGGGTAGAAACGAAAACGTTCGGTTTGACAATCATGATTTGGTAACCGCTTAATGAAAGCTCGATTGGTGAGAACAGGTTTCCGATCCCTTCGGCATAGGTCGGCTTGTTTTTAATAAAGAAAGCACAGTCCGCTCCCAAAGTGGCGGCATATACCTCCAGCTGTTCTTCAGATAATTCCAGCTGAAAATGATCGTTGAGCAACTTCAGCATAAAAGCGGCATCGGATGAACCGCCCCCCAGTCCGGCTCCCGAGGGAATATGCTTATATAAATGAATTTCGACAGGGGGAAGATGAAACTCCTTATCCAGCAATGAATAGGCCTTTGCCACCAGGTTGTCTTCCGGATTGCCGGCTATCTCCATGCCATACTGGTGGAGGGTAATCTTCTTTTCTGTTTCAGAAGAAGTACGGATTTCGAGAGCGTCCTCGAGGGCTACCGGATAGAAAACGGTTTCCAGATTGTGATATCCGTCCGGGCGTTTTTCCGTGATGGAAAGTCCCAGGTTTATTTTGATATTAGGAAAAGCGAGCATAAGGTTATTTACTATTTTTCAATTTACGATTTACTATTTGCAGTGCCGCACATGACAATTAATCATGTGTTGAATGTAATTCGGGAGCAAAGTTAGTAAAATCTTCATTTTTCCTTATCCATTCTTCATGATTATATTCTATCTTTGTCGTCCCGACTGGAAAAACTCTGTTATAAAGGAGTCTGTCCGGTCGCAAAATAGTAAATAGTAAATTGTAAAATAGTAAATACCTCGATGGCCGAACAGAAAAGAAATACCCGCAATACAAAGTCTACTAAGGTACAACCGGTAAATGATTATGGACGTATTCAGCCGCAGGCACCTGAACTGGAAGAAGCAGTTCTGGGAGCTTTGATGATTGAAAAGGATGCTTACTCATTGGTGAGTGAGATTCTTCGTCCCGAATCTTTTTACGAACACCGACATCAGTTGATTTATTCTGCCATCACCGATCTTGCGGTGAATCAGAAGCCGGTGGATATTCTGACTGTAAAGGAACAACTTAGCAAACGCGGAGAACTGGAAGAGGTGGGAGGCCCGTTCTATATTACTCAATTGAGTAGTAAGGTGGCTTCATCAGCGCATATTGAGTATCACGCCCGTATTATTGCACAGAAATCTCTGGCGCGTGAGCTGATTACGTTTACAAGCAATATCCAGAGTAAGGCGTTCGATGAAACGCTGGATGTGGACGACTTGATGCAGGAAGCGGAAGGTAAACTTTTTGAGATTTCGCAGCAGAACATGAAAAAGGATTATACGCAGATCAATCCGGTGATTGACGAAGCCTATAAGCTGATTCAGAAGGCTGCGGCGCGAACCGATGGTTTGAGTGGTCTTGAGAGTGGTTTTACAAAGCTCGACAAGATGACTTCCGGTTGGCAGAATTCCGACCTTATCATTATCGCTGCACGTCCTGCGATGGGTAAGACCGCCTTTGTCCTTTCTATGGCTAAGAATATTGCTGTCGATTATCGGAACCCGGTGGCGTTGTTCTCGCTTGAAATGAGTAACGTTCAGTTGGTGAACCGTTTGATTGCGAATGTCTGTGAGATTCCGAGTGAGAAGATCAAAAGTGGACAGTTGGCAAATTATGAATGGCAGCAATTGGACTATAAACTGAAGAATCTGATGGATGCACCGCTTTACGTGGATGATACTCCGTCTCTGTCTGTATTTGAACTTCGAACGAAAGCGCGTCGTCTGGTACGTGAACATGGAGTGAGAATCATTATTATTGACTACCTCCAGTTGATGAATGCGAGCGGTATGGCGTTTGGTAGCCGTCAGGAAGAGGTTAGTACCATTTCCCGTTCGTTGAAAGGACTGGCGAAAGAGTTGAATATTCCGATTATCGCACTGTCGCAGTTGAATCGTGGTGTGGAAAGTCGTGAAGGTATTGATGGTAAACGTCCGCAGTTGAGTGACCTCGTGAATCGGGAGCCATCGAGCAGGATGCCGATATGGTGTGCTTTATCCACCGTCCGGAATACTATAAGATTTATCAGGATGATCGTGGTAATGACTTGCGTGGTATGGCGGAGATTGTCATCGCCAAGCATCGTAATGGTGCGGTAGGCGAGGTGTTGCTTCGGTTTAAGGGAGAATTTACCCGTTTCTCCAATCCGGAGGACGATATGGTTATCCCGATGCCGGGTGAGCCTGCCGGGGCTATGTTAGGATCGAAAATGAATACAGGTAATGCAGGTTCCGTACCTCCTCCCGCGCCTGATTTTGCACCGCAGACAGCGAATCCGTTCGGAGCACCGGGGGATGGACCTTTGCCGTTCTAGTTGCGTCCCTGTGGTGAAATAACGCGCAATTTTTTATCAAACCTTCTCGGTCAACCGAAAAATCTTATTAACTTTGCGAATCTTTTTGAGAAACAATAAAAAATTAAGTATATGAATATCTCTTATAACTGGCTGAAAGAGTATGTCAACTTCGACCTGACGCCCGATGAAACGGCTGCTGCGTTGACTTCTATCGGCTTGGAAACAGGTGGTGTAGAAGAAGTGCAAACCATTAAAGGTGGTTTGGAAGGACTTGTGATCGGTGAAGTGCTGACCTGCACGGAACATCCTAACTCTGACCATTTGCATATTACTACTGTTAATCTGGGAGACGGTGAACCGGTACAGATTGTTTGTGGTGCCCCGAATGTGGCTGCCGGACAGAAAGTGGTGGTAGCTACTTTAGGTACGAAACTTTATGACGGTGACGAATGTTTTACCATCAAGAAATCAAAAATCCGTGGGGTAGAATCTACAGGTATGATTTGTGCTGAAGACGAAATCGGGATCGGTACGGATCATGCAGGTATCATCGTATTGCCGGAAACTGCTGTTCCGGGTACGCTTGCCAAGGATTATTATAATATCAAGAGCGATTATGTACTGGAAGTGGATATCACGCCTAACCGTGCGGATGCCTGCTCTCACTATGGGGTAGCTCGTGACCTGTATGCTTATCTGATTCAGAACGGTCGTCAGGCAACTTTACAACGCCCGTCAGTGGATGGCTTTAAAGTGGAAAACCATGACTTGAATATCGAAGTGAAGGTTGAAAACAGCGAAGCTTGTCCGCATTATGCCGGTGTTACCGTGAAAGGTGTAACAGTGAAGGAGAGTCCGGAATGGCTGCAAAACAAATTGCGCCTGATCGGTGTGCGTCCTATTAATAATGTAGTGGATATTACGAACTATATCGTTCATGCTTTCGGTCAGCCGTTGCATTGCTTCGATGCCGGAAAGATTAAAGGCAATGAGGTGATTGTGAAAACAATGCCCGAAGGTACTCCGTTCGTTACGTTGGATGAAGTGGAACGTAAGTTGAACGAACGCGACCTGATGATTTGCAACAAGGAAGAGGCCATGTGTATTGCCGGTGTATTCGGCGGACTGGACTCCGGTTCTACGGAAGCTACGACAGACGTATTCATCGAAAGTGCTTATTTCCATCCTACATGGGTGCGTAAGACGGCTCGTCGTCATGGTTTGAATACGGATGCTTCTTTCCGTTTCGAACGTGGTATCGATCCGAACGGCGTGATTTATTGCCTGAAACTGGCTGCTTTGATGGTGAAAGAACTGGCTGGCGGTACGATTTCTTCTGAAATAAAAGATGTATTCACTACTCCTGCACAGGATTTTATTGTCGATCTTGCTTACGAAAAAGTACATTCTTTGGTAGGTAAAGTGATCCCGGTAGAGACAATCAAGAGCATTGTGACTAGCTTGGAAATGAAGATTACCAATGAAACGGCAGAAGGACTGACATTGGCTGTTCCTCCTTATCGTGTAGACGTGCAGCGTGATTGCGATGTGATTGAAGATATTCTTCGTATCTATGGATATAATAATGTGGAAATTCCGACTACGCTGAACTCCAGTCTGACTACAAAGGGTGAGCACGACAAGTCGAATAAATTGCAGAATCTGATTGCAGAACAACTGGTGGGCTGTGGATTCAATGAAATTCTGAACAACTCACTGACTCGTGCTGCTTATTATGATGGGTTGGAGGCTTATCCGTCCAATCACCTGGTGATGTTGCTCAATCCGTTGAGTGCTGATTTGAACGCTATGCGTCAGACTTTGCTGTTCGGCGGACTGGAAAGCATTGCTCATAACGCCAATCGTAAGAACGCTGATTTGAAATTCTTCGAATTCGGTAACTGTTATTATTTCAATGCTGACAAGAAGAACGAAGAGAAGGTACTGGCTCCTTATTCGGAAGATTATCACCTGGGCTTGTGGGTAACCGGTAAGAAGGTTTCCAATTCATGGGCGCATGCGGATGAAAATAGTTCGGTGTATGAATTGAAAGCGTACGTAGAAAATATATTAAAGCGTCTGGGACTGGATTTGCACAATCTGGTTGTAGGTAATCTGACAGACGATGTTTTTGCTGCCGCACTCTCTGTCAACACAAAGGGCGGAAAACGTCTTGCTTCTTTCGGTATTGTAACTAAGAAGCTGTTGAAAGCATTTGATATCGACAATGAAGTATATTACGCCGACTTGAACTGGAAGGAATTGATGAAAGCCATCCGTTCTGTGAAGATCAGCTACAAGGAAATTTCCAAATTCCCTGCTGTGAAACGCGACTTGGCATTGTTGCTTGATAAGAATATACAATTTGCCGAAATCGAAAAGATTGCATACGAAACAGAGAAGAAGCTGTTGAAAGAAGTGGAACTCTTCGATGTATATGAAGGTAAGAACCTCGAAGCGGGTAAGAAGTCGTATGCGGTGAGCTTCCTGCTTCAGGATGAAAACCAGACTTTGAATGATAAGATGATTGATAAGATCATGTCGAAACTGGTGAAGAACCTGGAAGATAAACTGGGTGCCAAACTTAGATAAACTTAAAATTGTCATTATTAAAAATATAAACCAATGGGAAGAGCATTTGAATATAGAAAGGCCGCTAAACTGAAAAGATGGGGCCACATGGCTAAAACTTTTACAAGACTGGGTAAACAAATCGCTATCGCTGTAAAGGCAGGCGGTCCGGAACCTGAAAACAACCCGACGCTGCGTTCGGTGATCGCTACTTGTAAGCGTGAAAACATGCCGAAGGATAACATTGAACGTGCTATCAAAAACGCAATGGGTAAAGACCAGAGCGACTACAAGAGCATGACTTATGAAGGATACGGCCCTCACGGTATTGCTGTGTTTGTAGACACATTGACAGACAACACAACTCGTACGGTGGCTGACGTTCGTTCGGTATTCAATAAGTTCGGTGGCAATCTGGGTACAATGGGTTCTCTTGCGTTCCTTTTCGACCACAAATGTGTGTTCACTTTCAAGAAGAAAGACGGATTGGATATGGAAGAACTGATTCTCGATCTGATCGACTATGACGTGGAAGATGAATATGAAGAAGATGATGAAGAGGGAACAATTACTATCTATGGTAATCCTAAGAGCTACGCCGCTATTCAGAAGCATTTGGAAGAATGTGGCTTTGAAGATGTCGGTGGAGACTTCACTTATATCCCGAACGACCTGAAAGAGGTTACTCCGGAACAACGCGAAACATTGGATAAGATGATCGAACGTCTGGAAGAATTTGATGACGTGCAGACTGTCTATACCAACATGCAACCGGAAGAAGGGGAAGAGGAGTAAGACAGGTTATGGAATATGTTTATAAGACCCAGGGGACTTGCAGCACGAATATCGAACTGAATGTGGAAGATGGAGTGGTGAAGGAAGTTGCTTTCTGGGGAGGATGTAATGGTAACCTTCAAGGTCTTTCACGCCTTGTGAGAGGGATGAAGGTAGCGGATGTGATTACAAAACTCGAAGGAGTGCGTTGTGGTGGCAGACCGACTTCATGTCCCGATCAATTATGTCGTGCATTGCATGAGATGGGATATTGATTGATTTTTCATTTATGTAAATTATATATTGATTTGTGGCCTCTGGCAATTGGTTTGTCGGAGGTCATTTTTTTTAGCAGAAAGTCCTTATTTCCTTTTCTCGAGTAGTCCTTACTCAACCCTTTTATAATAATGTCCTCATAATTAGTGTATCATCTGTGTCCATAGGTCATCTACTTATTGGTCGGTATTTTGAACTAAAATTGATTCTCACTCGTTATTTATAAGTATATTTGTACTGGATAAACTATTATGCAAAAATGAAGAATATTTTTCAAGACTTAAGACGCAAAGATCATAAACGCTATCTGGGTGGACTGGATGTTTTTAAATATATTGGTCCGGGGCTACTGGTTACTGTAGGATTTATTGATCCGGGAAACTGGGCTTCTAATTTCGCCGCCGGTTCCGAATTCGGCTATTCCTTGCTTTGGGTGGTTACCTTGTCTACCATCATGCTGATTGTCCTTCAGCACAATGTTGCTCACTTGGGAATCGTTACCGGACTTTGCCTTTCGGAGGCGGCCACTAAGTACACCCCTAAATGGGTGTCACGACCTATTCTTGGCACAGCAGTACTGGCGTCGATCTCTACTTCCCTGGCGGAAATTCTGGGAGGTGCCATCGCGTTGGAAATGTTATTGGATATTCCTATTATATGGGGAGCTGTATTGACTACGCTTTTTGTCTCCATCATGCTTTTCACTAATTCGTATAAAAAGATAGAACGTTCCATCATTGCGTTCGTTTCTGTTATCGGGCTTTCATTTATTTATGAGTTGTTTCTGGTGGAAATAGACTGGCCGGCTGCAACGGCGGGGTGGGTGACTCCTTCTTTCCCGAAAGGTAGTATGCTGATTATCATGAGTGTGTTGGGAGCGGTAGTGATGCCTCATAATCTGTTCCTTCATTCGGAGGTGATACAGAGTCACGAGTACAATAAGAAAGATGATGCTTCTATTAAGAAGGTATTGAAATATGAGTTGTTTGACACTCTTTTCTCAATGATTGTCGGTTGGGCGATTAACAGTGCCATGATTCTGCTGGCGGCCGCCACTTTCTTTAAAAGCGGTATTCAGGTAGAGGAACTGCAACAGGCTAAGTCTTTGCTCGAACCTTTATTGGGAAGTAATGCGGCAATTGTATTTGCATTGGCATTGCTGATGGCGGGCATTTCGTCAACTATTACGAGCGGAATGGCGGCAGGTTCTATTTTTGCAGGTATTTTCGGCGAGTCTTATCATATCAAGGACAGTCACTCGCAGGTGGGAGTTCTCTTGTCTTTGGGAATTGCCTTATTGCTGATTTTCTTTATTGGAGATCCTTTTAAAGGATTGATTATTTCGCAGATGGTACTTAGTATTCAATTGCCTTTCACCGTGTTCTTACAGGTGGGACTGACGTCTTCCCGAAAGGTGATGGGCGATTATGTCAATAGTCGTTGGAGTACGTTCGTGTTGTACTCGATTGCTATTATCGTTTCGGTACTGAACATTATGCTTTTGTTTTCATAAAATGAACATGAACTTATAAATATAGAATGATGAAAATTATTACTTATAATGTGAACGGACTACGTGCAGCCGTATCTAAAGGGTTACCGGAATGGCTGGCACAGGAGAATCCTGATATTCTTTGTCTGCAAGAGACGAAACTGCAACCGGACCAATATCCGGGAGAAGTGTTTGAAGCATTGGGCTACAAGTCTTATTTGTACTCGGCGCAGAAGAAGGGATACAGTGGAGTGGCTATACTTACCAAGCGGGAACCGGACCATGTGGAATATGGGATGGGAATGGAAGCATACGATAATGAAGGACGTTTCATCCGTGCGGACTTCGGAGACTTGTCGGTAGTCAGCGTTTACCATCCTTCGGGAACGAGCGGAGATGAACGCCAGGCCTTTAAAATGGTCTGGTTGGAAGATTTCCAGAAATATGTGATGGAGTTGCAGAAGTCTCGTCCCAACTTGATTCTTTGCGGCGATTATAATATCTGTCACGAGCCGATTGATATTCATGACTGTCCGGAACGCGACCAACAGCGGTTTCCTTCCTGAAGAACGGGAATGGATGACGCGTTTCCTGTCTGCGGGATATGTGGACTCTTTTCGTACGCTTTGTCCGGAGAAACAGGAATATACCTGGTGGAGCTATCGTTTTAATTCGCGTGCCAAGAATAAAGGCTGGAGAATTGATTATTGTATGGTCAGTGAGCCGGTACGCCCGCTGTTGAAACGGGCGTATATCCTGAATGAGGCCGTACATTCCGACCATTGTCCGATGGCTCTGGAAATATTATAGAATGGTAATACTCAATTTACGGGTGTCTCCTCCGTCGCGAAACTCGCCGAGGTAGACGCCTTGCCATGTACCTAAGTTCAAACGGTGGTTTTTGATGGGGATGGTGACCGAGCTTCCTATCAGGGAGGCTTTTATATGGGCACTCATATCGTCAGGGCCTTCAAGGGTATGGATGAAGTAGGGAGCACCGTCGGGGACAAGTTTATTAAAAAACGTCTGAAAGTCATGCCGTACGTCCGGGTCTGCATTTTCGTTGATAGTCAGTCCGGCAGAAGTGTGTTTGATAAAGACTACCAGCAGGCCGCTTTCAGGAAGTGGGGGTAGCTGTGAGACAATATCGCGCGTGATTAGATGAAATCCGCGCGAATAATGAGGTAGTTGGATGTCAAATGTTGTAGCCATATATATTTTAGCTTTTTAAAATTTGGATGGTGGATTCAGATCCACATACGGATCTTTGACGGCTGATTCCATCATCGCGTTGATTGTGATTCCTGTGTCTTCTTTATAATTCCTTCTTTTGTTCCATTCACGTATGTCCTTAAGAGTGACATCACGTTTCTTTCTGTTTTGAGGGAAATTACTCTTTTTTTTCCTATCGGCATATTCATCCTTTCTGGCTGCGCTCATCATAGCTTGGATGGCAATGGCTGTCGATTCTTTATATGAAATAGTTTTGTTCATATTTTCTTTTTTTTGATTTTAATCTTTACGCCCTATCTGATACAAAGATACTTTTTTATACTTTTGCACAAAATAAAAATGCAAAATAGTTTATGGAAGATAGAATACAGAAAGCAGTGGAGCTTTTTAAGAGTGGATATAACTGCTCACAGTCGGTGGTAGCGGCTTTTGCGGACATGTATGGATTTACACAGGAACAGGCATTGCGTATGAGTGCTTCTTTTGGCGGGGGCATCGGACGGATGCGTGAAACGTGTGGAGCTGCCTGCGGCATGTTTCTGGTGGCAGGCTTGGAAACCGGTGCTACGGAAGCAACTGACCGGGAAGGAAAAGCTGCCAATTATGCGGTAGTGCAAGAACTGGCGGCTGAATTTAAGAAGCGTAACGGCTCGCTGATTTGTGGCGAATTGTTGGGATTAAAGAAAAAAGAGCCGGTCTCCACTATTCCGGAAGAGCGTACTGCTCAATATTATAGCAAGCGTCCCTGTGCAAAAATGGTTGAAGAAGCGGCAAGAATTTGGTCGGAATATCTCGAAAAGCATCCAAAATGAGCTCCTAAAATGCTTTTTTATTACAAAAACGGTAAAAAAGTGCTCAATAAAGTGTTATATAACATAAAAATAACTATCTTTGCCTCCGAAATAAAATCTGAAAGTCTTTTGGCTGGAAAGGTTTTAAGCATGTCTAACTAAAATTGCAAAGCAAATGTTGAAAGAAAAAGCTGGTGTAATTGCAGGTACTATCTGGAATACACTGAACGAAACAGAAGGAATGACTGCCAAGCAGCTTAAAAAAGCAACTAAATTGGTTGACAAAGATCTGTTTCTCGGCCTTGGCTGGTTATTGAGAGAAGACAAAGTCTCTGTGGAAGAAGTTGAAGGTGAACTCTTCATCAAATTGATCTAAGCGAGTAACTCACTTAAGCAATAAAAAAATGCGTTGGTACATAATCATAATGTTATCAACGCATTTTTTTTTATTCCGCCATTTACGTATCTTTGCACACCAAAAAGATAAAATAATAAGAATTCAGAATGAAGAATATACGCAACTTTTGCATTATTGCTCATATTGACCACGGTAAGTCGACTTTGGCTGACCGTTTGTTGGAGTTTACACATACCATTCAGGTTACTTCCGGGCAGATGCTTGATAATATGGATCTGGAGAAGGAAAGAGGGATCACTATCAAGAGCCATGCTATCCAGATGGAATATACTTATCAGGGTGAAAAGTATATCCTTAACTTGATTGACACCCCGGGACATGTGGACTTTTCGTATGAGGTATCGCGTTCTATTGCTGCGTGTGAAGGTGCGTTGCTGATTGTCGATGCTTCCCAGGGAGTGCAGGCGCAGACGATTTCAAATCTGTATATGGCCATTGAGCATGACCTTGAGATTATTCCGGTGATTAATAAATGTGACATGGCGAGTGCCAATCCCGAAGAAGTGGAAGATGAGATCGTTGAATTGTTGGGCTGCAAACGGGAGGAAGTAATCCGTGCGTCCGGCAAAACGGGGATGGGAGTGGAAGAGATACTGGCGGCTGTGATTGAGCGGATCCCTCATCCGGAAGGAGATGAAGAGGCTCCGTTGCAGGCTTTGATTTTCGACTCTGTATTTAATTCTTTCCGCGGAATTATAGCCTATTTCAAGATCGAAAACGGTATGATTCGCAAGGGAGACAAGGTGAAGTTCTTCAATACGGGAAAAGAGTATGATGCCGATGAAGTAGGGGTGTTGAAAATGGATATGGTGCCTCGTAACGAACTTCGTACGGGAGATGTAGGATATATTATTTCCGGTATCAAAACTTCCAAAGAGGTGAAAGTGGGAGATACCATTACGCATATTGCCCGTCCGTGTGAAAAGGCTATTGCCGGTTTTGAGGAAGTGAAGCCGATGGTATTTGCCGGAGTTTATCCGATTGAAGCGGAGGATTTTGAAGATCTCCGTGCGTCTTTGGAGAAGTTGCAGTTGAATGACGCGTCTTTGACTTTCCAGCCGGAATCTTCGTTGGCTTTGGGTTTTGGCTTCCGTTGTGGTTTCCTCGGATTGCTCCACATGGAGATTGTGCAGGAGCGCTTGGACCGTGAGTTTGATATGAATGTGATTACTACGGTGCCGAACGTTTCTTACCATATATATGATAAGCAAGGTAATATGAAGGAAGTGCATAACCCTGGTGGTATGCCCGACCCGACTATGATTGACCATATCGAAGAGCCGTATATCAAAGCATCTATTATTACTACTACCGATTATATCGGTCCTATCATGACGCTTTGTTTAGGTAAACGTGGTGAATTGATTAAACAGGAATATATCTCCGGTAACCGGGTGGAAATCTATTATAATATGCCTTTGGGAGAAATTGTGATTGACTTTTATGATAAGTTGAAGAGTATTTCCAAAGGGTATGCTTCGTTTGATTATCATCCGAATGGTTTCCGTACTTCTAAACTGGTGAAGTTGGATATCCTCTTGAACGGTGAGCCTGTGGATGCGCTTTCCACTTTGACGCATATTGACAATGCTTACGATATGGGACGCCGGATGTGTGAGAAGTTGAAGGAACTTATTCCGCGTCAACAGTTTGATATTGCCATTCAGGCAGCTATCGGAGCGAAGATTATTTCTCGCGAAACCATTAAGGCGGTTCGTAAGGATGTGACCGCGAAGTGTTATGGTGGCGACGTGAGCCGTAAACGTAAACTGCTTGAAAAACAGAAAAGAGGTAAAAAACGAATGAAACAAATCGGTAACGTGGAAGTGCCGCAGAAAGCCTTCCTCGCCGTACTGAAGCTGGATTAAAAAACACTGCCGCAAGCAATTTTTCAGAGATATGTTCTGAACAAATTGACTTGCGGTTAGTTTTTAATACACCAGGTGATTGCCTTCTGTCTGCAGAGCTTTCCTTGGCAATCATTTTTTAGGAACAAACAACTATAAATATGAGAAAAGTTCTGTCTTTTTCGGGCTTCCTGATGCTGGGGCTCGTCGTTTCGCAATTCCTGCCGATGATGGCAGGGGATGGCTATGGAGCTGTTAAATCCGTATCGAATGTATTGCTCTATGTATGCCTTAGTTTTATAATGATTAATGTAGGCCGTGAATTTGTTCTTGATAAGACACGGTGGAAAAGTTACGCCCAGGATTATTTTATTGCCATGGCTACGGCTGCTTTGCCGTGGTTTATGATTGCCATCTATTATGTGTTTGTATTGCTTCCACCCGATTTTTGGAACAGTTGGGAAGCCTGGAAGGAGAATTTGCTGTTGAGCCGTTTTGCCGCACCGACATCAGCCGGTATTTTGTTTACGATGTTGGCGGCTATCGGGCTAAAGTCCAGTTGGATTTATAAGAAGATACAGGTGTTGGCTATTTTCGATGATTTGGATACGATTCTTTTGATGATTCCTCTTCAGATTATGATGATCGGACTGCGCTGGCAGTTGATTATTGTGGTGGTGATTGTGTTCCTGTTATTATCGATCGGCTGGCAAAGGCTGAATAAATACGATTGGCGTCAGGATTGGAAGGCTATCCTCTTTTATTCAATAATCATATTTTTGGCTACTCAAATTCTTTATCTCGGTAGTAAGGAATTGTATGGGGAGGAGGGAAGTATTCATATTGAAGTCCTACTGCCTGCATTTGTGCTGGGTATGATTATGAAACATAAGGAACATGATACGCCCGTGGAACGAAAGGTTTCTACCGGAATTTCATTTTTCTTCATGTTCCTGGTGGGGATGAGTATGCCGCATTTTATTGGAGTGAACTTTGCGGAGACTCATGCAGGTGCTTATTCCGTCACCGGTTCGCAGGAGATGATGTCGTGGGGGATGATTATGTTTCATGTGGTGATTGTCTCTTTATTGTCGAATATAGGAAAGCTTTGCCCGATGTTCTTTTACCGTGACCGGAAATTAAGCGAGCGACTGGCTCTTTCTATCGGTATGTTTACCCGTGGTGAGGTAGGAGCCGGAATTATTTTCATTGCATTGGGCTATAACTTGGGTGGTCCGGCATTGGTAATTTCTGTGCTTACCTTGGTACTGAATCTGATTTTGACAGGAATTTTTGTACTTTGGGTCAAAAATCTTGCTTTAAGGAGTTATACTAATTAGAAAATTCTGTATATTGCAAAACTAATATTATAAAAACATTTCGTTATGACTATTTTGCGGACTATGCGGAACTTCTCGTCTATGAATATCACGGCGAGTATTCTTTTATTCCTGGCTGCTATCTCGGCAGCCATTATTGCGAACTCTTCTGTGGCTCCGGTATATCAGGAATTTTTGTCGCATGAACTTCATTTACAGATAGGAAATTTTAATTTGCTTTCGCATGGTGGGGAAAATCTGCGAATGATTGAGTTTATCAATGATGGTTTGATGACGATTTTCTTTTTATTGGTTGGACTGGAAATCAAACGTGAGTTATTGGTAGGTGAGCTTTCCTCTTTCCGTAAGGCGGCGTTGCCTTTCATTGCCGCTTGTGGTGGGATGTTGTTGCCTGTAATGATCTATTCGCTTATTTGTGTTCCGGGTAGTGAAGGCGGACATGGACTCGCCATCCTATGGCTACGGATATTGCTTTTTCATTGGGGGTGTTGAGCTTATTAGGCAGCCGTGTGCCGTTGAGTTTGAAGATTTTTTTGACTGCTTTTGCGGTAGTCGATGATATCGGGGGAATTTTGGTGATCGCTCTTTTTTATAGTTCACATGTTGCCTATGGCTATCTTTTGGTAGCTATACTCTTTTATATTTTACTTTATTTTATAGGAAAGTATGGAACGACAAATAAGGTATTCTTCTTGGTGATTGGGGTGATTATCTGGTATTTATTTTTGCAATCCGGTATTCATAGCACTATTTCGGGAGTTATTCTTGCTTTTGTTATTCCCGCTAAACCTCGTCTGAATGTAGGGAAGTACATCGAAAAAATTCGTCATACCATTGCCGGTTTTCCGGCAATGCAATCTGAAAGCATTGTGCTGACTAATGAGCAAATAGCCAAGTTGAAAGAGGTCGAATCGGCTTCCGACCGTGTAATTAGTCCGTTGCAGTCATTAGAAGATAATTTGCATGGAACAGTCAATTATTTGATTCTTCCTCTTTTTGCATTTGTCAATGCCGGCGTTGTGTTTAGTGGGGGAGGCGAATTAGTGGGAGCTGTCAGTATTGCTGTTGCTGCCGGTCTGTTACTGGGAAAATTTATTGGAATATATTTCTTTACCTGGCTGGCTATAAAAATAAGATTGACTCCCATGCCTTTAGGGATGACCTGGAAGAATCTTTCCGGAGTTGCATTGTTGGGAGGTATTGGCTTTACTGTATCACTCTTTATCGCTAATCTTTCTTTTGGGGTAGACTATCCTGTATTATTGAATCAGGCCAAATTTGGTGTATTGACCGGAACCGTACTTTCCGGCTTACTGGGATATGTCGTACTTCGGATTTCGCTTTAATCTGTCGATTCATCGTCTCCATCATCTATCGGAAGAATTTTCATGCTTTCTTCATGTGGCAATTGTTCAACTTGGCGGAGTTTTCGTTCGATAGCGCGAGTCCGCTTACCCATTACTTCTTCTAGTTGGTCGCCGGCATTTTGAAGGTTTTTCTGTACTTTTTCGAGTAGTCCTCCGAATTTGCTGAATTCTGTTTTTACAGCTCCTAATACCGTCCAAACCTCTCCCGTTCGCTTTTGAATAGCTAACGTGCGGAATCCCATTTGCAGGCTATTTAGGATAGCCCCTAGTGTAGTAGGTCCTGTGACAACTATTTTGTAATCTTTTTGCAGAGTTTCTACCAGACTTGTTCTTCGGATTACTTCGGCATAAATGCTTTCAAAAGGCAGAAACATAATGGCGAAGTCTGTGGTAAAAGGAGGATCTACATATTTGTCGTGAATGTCTTTTGCCATTTTTTTGATGGTTGTTTCCAATTGCTTGCCGGACGATTCTATCAATGCAGTATCTCCTGCTTCAAAAGCATCATAATATTGTTCGTACACATCTTTGGGAAATTTAGCGTCGATAGGCAGATAGACGGTGCTGTTCGCATCATCCTTTCCCGGAAGTTTGATTGCGAATTCAACGAATTCGGTTCCGCTTTTCTTGGTTTTTACATTAGCGTCGTATTGTTCCGGACTCATCATCTGCTCTAATAATGCTCCTAACTGAACTTCGCCGAATGTGCCACGCATTTTTACATTGCTCAACACCTTCTTTAATCCGCCTACGTCTTGAGCCAGAGATTTCATTTCGCCTAGTCCTTTCTGCACATTCTCAAGTTGTGAGCGGACAATTTCAAATGATTGGCCAATGCGTTCGTTCAATGTCTTTTGCAATTTTTCTTCCACCATTGTCCTCATGTCATCCAACCTCTTTTCGGTCGATTTAATCAATGATTCCTGTTGACGGGCCATCATATCGAATTTCTGACGCTGCAGCTCTCCGTTAGTCAACATATTTTTGTGCAATGCGTCTTGCAATTGCTGCATATTCTGATTCAGCGTTTGAGTCATCTCCAGGCGGAGTTCCCGGATGCTGCGATTCAGTTCTTCGCGATTCTCCTGCATTTGTTGACGCAAAGCTGTTTGCAGTTGTTCCGCTTGCGTTTGATTATTACCTTTTGTAAGTGACAGTATTAGTAAGACTATCACTAATGCGGCAACAACGATAAGTAAAATTAATTCCATTAATAAGTAAGAATTTCGTTTCCGGTTTCAGTAATCAGAATCATGTTTTCCCATTGGGCGGAAGGTAGTCCGTCGTCGGTGCAGACAGTCCATCCGTCGGCATCATCTATAAAGACTTCGTAGGTTCCCATGTTAATCATGGGTTCGATGGTAAAGGTCATTCCCGGTACGATCATCATGCCCGTACCCCGTCGGCCGAAATGCTCTACGTCCGGTTCCTCATGGAATTGCATCCCTACGCCATGTCCGCAGAGATCACGAACTACGCTGAAACCGTTCTTTTCTGCATGTTCCTGGATGGCGGCGCCTACATCACCCAGTTGTTTCCAGGGTTGTGCGGCGGCAATACCTATTTCCATGCACTCTTTGGTGACCTGTACTAATCTTTGCATGTCAGGATTGACATCGCCAATCATAAACATACGGGATGCATCGGAGAAATATCCTTTGTAAATGGTAGAAACGTCCACATTGATAATGTCTCCGCTTTTTAGAATCTCATTTTTGTTGGGAATACCGTGACAAACCACGTCGTTAATGCTTGTGCATACACTTTTAGGAAATCCTTCGTAGTTGAGTGGGGCAGGGATAGCACCGTGGCTGGTGGTGAAATCATATACTAATACATCAATCTCTTCAGTAGACATTCCTTCGCGAATATTTTCTGAAATATAGTCTAACAGTGCAGTATTGATTTTGGCACTTTCCCGGATACCTTCCAGTTGTTCGGGGGTACGGAGTACTTTACGCGGTGGAAGTTTGTAACCTTGTTTTCTGTATTTCTGTATTTTTGCTTCTACTTCTGCCGGATAATTAGAGGGGGTAAACCGGAATCCCTTGATAAAGTTCTTCATTATGATAGCATATTTAATCGTATGACAAAGGTACGAGAATAAATGGAAAATATGCTTTCTTGCTTTCTAAAACTTTTCGATCCTCAATTATCAATAGGATTTACCATTCGTATGAAACGCTAACTTGAGGTATCCATTCCCATCTTTTTCGTATAGCATTATATTGGTATTGCATCCCTGTTTTGATTTTCCAGTTTTTATTTATTTTGAAAACGACATTACTTCCTAATTTGGTTGGTTCCACTTCGGAGGGGAGCCCTCGGTATCTTCGGGTATCGAGGTTTTGTGAACCATATATGTCGAGAGACCATCTGGAGGATAATTTATATTCCATTTGGCTTTGGATATGGAAATGATTGGAATTTTCTGCAAAGTCGCTTTTACTATGCAGGATAAGGTTCTTGTTTATTCTTAACCAGGAATAAGTGGGTAAAAAGGTGGAACCTGGCTTTTGGAACATCTTGTATGTGTGAATAGAAGGTCTCGAAAAGATTGTGGAAGATTTTAAAGTGGGTAGTGTGGGATCAAAATCTACAAATGGTTTTCGAGAGTACATTTTTTGCTCTATTTTTTCGATAAGCTTTCTGTTTTTCTTGATTTCCTGATCGGATTCCAACATTTGCTGAAGTCTCAATGAGTCCTGTTTGCTCCATTCTTGCCCTGTTGCGGATAAGGGGAACAATAATAAACAAAGAATATTCAATTGATATTTCCGAATGTCCATACACTGTGCTAGTAAAGTTTATTGTATGGACGGTGAAAAACAGGATATGCTGCTTTGAACGATTAGTGAATAGTAATTATTTCACATAATATGGGAATACTTTTCTTTTGTTTATGATAATTTTCTAGCTTTGAAAACCGGTTGTATCTTCTGAATTTCCGATTCAAAGCCAAACCAGTAGCCATGTCCTTCTTCATCGACAGGGAGGAAACATAGTCGTAGATTTTCACGGTATGCACCGTATACTACTTCCCAACTTTCAGGAGGTAACTGTCTTTTGGTTCTTACTTTTTCTGCCGGAGCTTTTTTTAATGACATACCTGCTTCTATCCATGCAATACTGACTTGTGTCAGGTAGTCGGGATAATGATTCTTGCAGAAATCATAAAGGATTAATCCTCTTCTTTCCAAGCTAAGAGGAGTGTCGATGACATCTGTCCGGACCAGATGGTCGAGTAGGTCATGTATGAAATGGGGGTTCTCCAAAATTAGTATACGGGTGATATTTCGCCAGGTAGGAGTGTTATAGAAACCGTCTAACAGGCGTGACAGATAATGGGCTGTTTGTAACTCATCTACCGTGATTTCACGGGTTTGAAGTACTTCGTATGGAGGAAGTGGAGAATACTGTATACCTAATTCATCCGCTCTTCTTCGCATTTCGGTGCCCGGAAGTAATTTCAGAGATTCCAGTTGGATTTCTCCTGCGCCATACTCGGTTAAGGTACGGACGTCGTCGAAAATCTCTGATAGATGGTAGAGTGGGAGCCCGGCTATCAAGTCGGCATGAGTTTCCATGTTTTCAAGTGAACATAGATAGTGGAGTCCGGCCAAAGCATCGGAGAGTTTTCCTATTCTTCGACTTTGTTCAAGCACGTTTTCCCGAAGGCTTTGGATACCGGCTTCCAGGTGCAGCAGACCTTTAGGCAGAGTGGCTAATTCCTGTTTGAGTTCATCGGAAAGTAGTGCCGGATGAATTTCCAGATGGAAACAGATGTCCGGGTATTCGCGGAATAAGTTTAATAGCTCTTTTGCCCGTTTATTATTGTAATTGAAAGTACGATCCAGTACTCGCACGTTTTTGATTCCGTGTTCGTGTATCACGTCGAGACGTTCTTTGATTGCTTCGAGAGATAAGGTACGAACTGGCTTTTCACCTCCACTGACACAAAAAGCACAGGTGTTAAAACATCCCCGGGTAGTTTCTAACTGCACAAATGGTTTGCTCCAATTGAAGAAACGGCTTTTTTCGGGAGGAACCAATTCAGAAAAGTTCATGACACGGGCAAGTCCGTTGTCCTGATATTCTCCTGATTCATTCAGGTAACAAAGTCCTGTGATTGATTTCCATTCCTTTCTTGGCTGATTCCACACTTTTAACCATAATGGAAATACTTCTTCGCCTTCTCCGCGAAACACTCCGCTTACAAATTTGTTCTTATATAAGAAAGCTTCATTATCTCCTAAAAACTCGGGACCTCCGAGTATAACACAGCAGTGAGGTAGTAATGCTTTTGCGCGTGAAACGATGTGCAGGAGTTGCTCATGATTGAATAGCCAATTGGTAGCTGCAATGATATCCGGTTGATGGCGGTAGATTTGATTGACGACACTGCCGGTGTTTTCATTGATCGTGGCGGAAACCGTACACCATTCAATGTCTGTATTATTTGCTATTTGGGCATGTAAGGCAGGTAATGCCAACGAAGAATGAGCGTACGAACTATTTAAATCAAGCCAAAGAAGTTTCATGTGGAAATTTTAATATTATCTTTGCAAAGGTACAAAAAACTTGTGGCTTGTAATGTATAGTAAATAAAAAACGCTAATTTTGTATTAATAAACGCAATAAACTAGAGAATTATGGAAATGATAAAGAAATATGCGGGTATCTTGATGATGCTGACTTTATTGGTTGGCTTTACTTCGTGTGAAAGTGAAGACGAGACAGAATTTAATCTGCCTGGTGAGTGGTATACGAATGAAGAGATTGATTTCGGGGCATATACCTGGGGAAGAGGTACGCTTATGACTTTTAACGCGAGAAATCAAGGAACAATTGGTTCTGCCGGTGATCCGAATTATTTGGTTTTTGAGTGGAGATGGATTGATGGAGGATATAATTCAATGGAATTATATTTTTATGGTGATGGCACTTATGCCTATATTTGGGGTGCGGAAGCTACCGATAGACCTTTAGTGGAACATGGTATAATAATTGGCGGGATTTTAGGGATAGAATAGATGGACAGCCATTCTATATGCGTCGTCAATAAAACAGTGATAAAGATTAAAAATAAAGCCAGAGTCAATCATGATTCTGGCTTTGTTTTTTGAATATAGGAATTTATTTTTTCAAAAACAACTTCTTAAATTCCGCCGGATAAGGCGTCTCGAACTCCATTAAATCTCCCGTTACCGGATGATAGAAACAAAGTTTGAAGGCATGGAGTGCCAATCGTCCGATAGGGTTGGGAGAATCTTCTCTTCCATATCTTCCGTCGCCGATAATAGGATGGCCTAAATCCTGCATGTGTACACGAATCTGATTCTTTCGGCCAGTTTCCAAATCGAGTTCCAACAGAGAATATCCGTTAGCGCGTTTGATTGTCTTATAGTGGGTAATAGATTTTGATCCACCGTCATCATATTCACTGGAACTTACGTAAAGCGTTTTATCAGTCAGCCAGGAAACGACCGTATCATAGTCTTTTTCCATACTACCTTCCACTACGGCTACATATCGGCGGTCGGTCACTATCTCATGCCAGTTGTCGCGTAGTGTCCGCTGCGTTTTTTCATCTTTGGCAAACATCATCAGACCGGAAGTATCTCTATCTAAGCGGTGAACGATAAACACACGGAATTGACGTCCGGAGCGTTGCACATATTCATTCAGTATCGTGTAGGCAGTGCGCTCTTTCTGACGCTCCGTATTGACGGATAGAAGTCCCTGCATCTTTTCGACGACAATGATATAGGCGTCTTCATATACAATCTTCAGCAATCTGTTATTAAATTCTTTCTTTCCCTTTTGCTTGCTAATTTTCACTTTCATGCCTGCTTCAAGGGGAAAGTTGAATTGCGTGGTTATCACATTATCAACAAACACGACCCGCTTGCTTAACAACGATTTTAATTTCGTGCGACTTGCATCCGGCATCTTGGCAGCCAGGAACTCCATTAATTCCATGGGCTCTTTGACTGCATAATTGGTATATTGAGCACGTGCTTTTTCAGCAGGAGTTCTTCTAGGTCTTTTTTTCATTTCTTTTTTCTTTTGAGAATTTATTTTTCACCACAGATTACACAGATTAACACAGATTTTTATTACTGATTATTATAATCTGTGCTAATCTGTGGTGAACTCTTTATCGAAGTTTCAGCAACACCACATTTTCTACGTGATGAGTGTGAGGGAACATATCTACGGGCTGAACAGCCTTCACCTTATACTTTTCATTCAGTAATTGCAGATCCCGCGCTTGAGTAGCAGGATTACAACTAACATATACAATTCGTTTCGGTTCCGCAAACAAAATGACATCAATCACATCCTGGTGCATACCGGCACGGGGAGGGTCTGTGATGATTACGTCGGGGCGCCCATGCTGATTGATGAAATCCTGCGTCAGCATATCTTTCATATCACCGGCATAAAAAATTGCGTTCTTGATATCATTGATTTCTGCATTCACCTTTGCGTCTTCAATAGCTTCCGGCACGTATTCAATACCGATCACCTGGCGGGCTTGGCGTGAAACGAAATTGGCAATTGTTCCTGTTCCTGTATAAAGGTCATATACCAGTTCGTTTCCTGTTAATCCGGCAAAGTTACGGGCTATCTTATATAAATTATAAGCCTGTTCCGAGTTAGTCTGATAGAATGATTTCGGGCCGACCTTGAAACGCAAGCCTTCCATTTCTTCAAAGATGTGGTCTTTCCCTTTAAATACGTGAACGTCCAAATCGTTGATGGTATCGTTGCACTTATTATTAATAATGTATAGAAGCGAAGTGATTTCGGGGAAAGAGTCCGCTACGAATTGGAGTAATTGCTTGAACAGTTCCATTTCGTGATCTTCTGTAATCTTGCAAATGACGATTACCATCAGTTCCCCTGTGGAAGATGTGCGTATAATCATATTCCGCAGCATACCTTCCTGTGTGCGCAGATTGATGAAAGAATAATCGTGTTCGTAAGCGTAGTCACGTACTGCGTTCCGGATGCGGTTGGATATATCATCCTGCAACCAGCATTTCTCAATAGCCAGTACTTTGTCGAATGCTCCCGGAATGTGGAAACCTACCGCATTCATCTGATCGTATTTCACGTCCTGACGAACTTCCTCGTTTGTCAACCAGCGCTTATTTGAAAAGGTGAATTCCAGTTTGTTTCTGTAAAACTCCGTTTTGTCAGAACCGAGAATCGGAGAAATCTCGGGAAGTTCGATCTTTCCGATACGTCTCAAATTATCTTCCACTTGCTTTTGCTTATATCTGATCTGCTCTGAATAGGGGAGCACTTGCCACTTGCAGCCACCGCATACGCCATAATGTTGGCAGAAAGGAACAGCGCGATTGGGCGACAGCTCGTGAAACTTCACCGCTTCAGCTTCGGCATATTTATTCTTTTTACGCTTGATTTGCAGGTCTACAACATCACCCGGCACTACATAGGGAACAAAAATCACCAGGTCGTTTACTTTTGCGATGGCTTTTCCTTCGGCAGCCACATCCATGATTGTTACCTTCTCCAATAAGGGAAGCTCTTTTTTCTTTCTTGCCACTTTTACACCAGTCTAATAATTACTTTGCAAAAGTAGGTATTTTTTTTGGAAAAAATTCGGGTATACAGAAATATTCCGGATTGTAATGTCGAAATTGCATTTTGATAGAAAGTTTTTTCGCAAAAAGTTTTCAAGTTTGCGAAATATCCTTAGATTTGCGAACAGAAAAAAGTCATAATGTAACTTTAAACACAATATTATGGATAAAAAAAGAGTTTATACCTTTGGTAATGGTCAGGCAGAAGGAAAGGCTGACATGAAGAATTTGCTCGGTGGTAAGGGAGCCAACCTTGCTGAAATGAATTTAATCGGAATTCCTGTCCCTCCCGGATTCACAATAACTACAGATGTTTGTACGGAATACAATACGTTAGGACGTGATAAAGTGGTTGAGTTGCTGAAAGATGAAGTTGTAAAAGCGATCGCTCATGTGGAAGCGTTGATGAAATCTAAATTCGGTGATGTTGAAAATCCTTTGTTGGTATCTGTACGTTCCGGTGCACGCGCATCTATGCCGGGTATGATGGATACGATCCTGAACCTCGGATTGAATGATGAAGTGGTGGAAGGTATTATCCGTAAAACGGGTAATGCACGTTTTGCATGGGACTCTTACCGTCGTTTTGTACAGATGTACGGTGACGTTGTGTTGGGCATGAAGCCTACCAATAAAGATGATATTGACCCGTTCGAAGCTATCATCGAAGAGGTGAAGAAAGCGAAAGGGGTAGAACTGGATAACGAGTTGAAAGTGGAAGACTTGCAGGAACTCGTAAAGAAATTCAAGGCCGCTGTAAAAGAACAGACCGGAAAAGATTTCCCGACTTGTGCATACGAACAACTTTGGGGAGCTATCTGTGCTGTATTTGATTCATGGATGAATGAACGCGCTATTCTTTATCGTAAGATGGAAGGTATACCTGATGAATGGGGTACAGCTGTCAATGTACAGGCTATGGTGTTCGGTAATATGGGTGATACATCGGCTACAGGTGTTTGTTTCTCACGAGATGCCGGTACAGGCGAAGATCTTTTCAATGGTGAATACCTGATTAACGCACAAGGTGAAGATGTAGTGGCAGGTATCCGTACTCCACAGCAGATCACTAAGATTGGTTCTCAACGTTGGGCTGTATTGGCTGGCATTACCGAAGATGTTCGTGCTGCTAAATTCCCTTCAATGGAAGAAGCAATGCCGGAAATCTATAAAGAACTGGATGCTCTTCAGACTAAACTGGAAAATCATTATAAAGATATGCAGGACATGGAGTTCACCGTACAGGAAGGTAAACTCTGGTTCCTCCAGACACGTAACGGTAAGCGTACAGGTGCTGCCATGGTAAAGATTGCTATGGACTTGCTCCGTCAGGGTATGATTGACGAAAAGACTGCTTTGATGCGCGTGGAACCGAATAAACTTGATGAATTGCTCCACCCTGTATTCGATAAGGATGCTTTGAAGAAAGCCAAAGTGTTGACCCGTGGTCTTCCGGCTTCTCCGGGTGCTGCAACCGGTCAGATCGTATTCTTTGCTGATGACGCTGCCGAATGGCATGCTGCCGGTAAACGTGTGGTGATGGTGCGTATCGAAACTTCTCCAGAAGACTTGGCCGGTATGGCAGTGGCCGAAGGTATTCTTACGGCTCGTGGCGGTATGACTTCTCACGCGGCTGTTGTGGCTCGTGGTATGGGTAAATGCTGCGTATCGGGTGCAGGTGCATTGAATATTGATTATAAAAACCGTACGGTAGAGATTGATGGGGTATTGCTGAAAGAAGGTGACTATATCTCTTTGAACGGAAGTACAGGTGTAGTATATAATGGTAAGGTAGAAACGAAAGCAGCAGAGCTTTCCGGCGACTTTGCCGAATTGATGACACTGGCTGATAAATATACTCGTTTGCAGGTACGTACCAATGCGGATACTCCTCATGATGCGGAAGTTGCACGTAACTTCGGTGCAGTAGGTATCGGCCTTTGCCGTACAGAACACATGTTCTTCGAAGGCGAAAAGATCAAAGCAATGCGTGAAATGATCCTGGCGGAAAATGCAGAAGGACGTCGGAAAGCATTGGCTAAGATTCTTCCATATCAACAAGAAGACTTCAAAGGTATCTTTAAAGCAATGGCTGGTTGCCCGGTGACCGTTCGTTTGCTCGATCCTCCTTTGCATGAGTTCGTTCCTCACGATTTGAAGGGACAGCAGGAAATGGCGGATACGATGGGTGTAAGCCTGCAATATATCCAGCAACGTGTAGAATCACTGTGTGAACATAACCCGATGTTGGGTCACCGTGGTTGCCGTTTAGGTAATACTTATCCTGAAATTACTCAAATGCAGACACGTGCAATTTTGGGTGCTGCATTGGAACTGAAGAAAGAAGGAGTGGAAACTCATCCGGAAATCATGGTTCCGTTAACCGGTATCTTGTATGAATTCAAGGAGCAGGAAAATGTGATTCGCTCGGAAGCTAAGAAATTGTTTGAGGAAGTAGGAGATAGTATTGACTTCAAAGTAGGTACAATGATCGAGATCCCGCGTGCTGCTTTGACTGCCGACCGTATTGCTTCTTCTGCCGAGTTCTTCTCATTCGGTACAAATGACTTGACGCAGATGACCTTCGGTTATTCTCGTGATGATATAGCTTCTTTCCTTCCTGTTTATCTGGAAAAGAAGATTTTGAAAGTAGACCCGTTCCAGGTTCTCGACCAGAATGGTGTGGGACAGCTGGTACGTATGGCGACAGAAAAAGGCCGTGCTATCCGTCCGGATTTGAAATGTGGTATCTGTGGTGAACATGGTGGTGAGCCTTCTTCTGTGAAGTTCTGTCATCGGGTAGGTCTGAACTACGTTAGTTGTTCTCCATTTAGAGTGCCGATTGCCAGACTGGCGGCCGCTCAGGCAGCGATAGAAGGATAGTCAAATACGCTGGTTAGGTACTTAACTATCTGATAAATAGGCTGTAAATACTTGTGAAAGTATTTGCAGTCTATTTTATTTTAGATTATCATTGATTTTTAGTTGGGATTAATAGTATTTCTCAATTCCACCAAATCCTGTGATCTTTTTATTTTCTTTCGTTTTATTGATAAAGTTGTTTAATCGCTTTTCAAATTCTTCAGGTCGTTTTCTGGCTGCTTCAATGTATGCAATTCGGATACGTTTATATGCGTCGGAAAAATGGAGATAGTTTTCCCAGATTGTTTTATCTTCCTTCAATTTTTCAATTATATCATTGGGGAAGATGAAAGGATCAGATAATACAGTTCGTATTTTATCCTCAAATTTGGGGTGTATCATTTTATTTTCCAATAGCCACTTAAGTCTTTCTTTGTTAGCTTGCGAATAGGTACTTTTAGGGTTTCTGGGTGTGAAATGCTGAATTTTATGTTCTTTGTCGAGCGATTTTATCGTACTGTCAATCCACTCGAAACAAAGAGCTTCTTCAACAGCGTCGTTGTATGTGATACTTTTTTCGCCTGAAGACTTGCTGGGAAATACAAACCAAACTTCATTGGCAGTCTCAAAGTTGTCATTCAACCACTTTCGCCAATCTTTTCTGTTCTCGAAATACTTTATTTCTATTGACATAACCAATCGTTTAAACTAACTGTTTTATTGCCTTTACTTTCATAATATCGAAGCATTTTACACTATACAATGTCAGTCTGTGTCTGATGGCTGAAAGGCTTACCACCCGTCAAAGATACTAAATCTTAAAGAAACAGTCCTCATTACTTCTTAAATCCTTTGGCTTATTATGGTATGACGACACTCACTACATGCAATATATTTGAATAAGAATCGATAGCAAGAATTTTGTGCTGCTATATAATATGATGTGTAGAGCCTCTGTCAAACATTTATTTGGTATTTATTATAAAAAACTAACCAAATATTTGTTCATTCGTAAAAACTGCTTTACATTTGCACCCCAGAAATCAATCGACCGAATTGGGGTCTAACGTTTAATTAAAAAAACAAAGAAAATGAAAAAGGGTTTATTATTGGTAGTTGTGATGTTAGCAACTATCGCTGTAAAAGCACAAGACATTTACGTAGGCGGATCTTTGAACGTTTGGCGTAACAGCACAGGCAACACTACTTCTTTTAAAATTGCTCCGGAAATCGGATATAACTTTAATGAAACATGGGCGCTGGGTGCTGAATTAGACTATTCACACAATTATGATGGAGGAGTAACTAAAAATTCAGTATTTGTAGCTCCGTACATTCGTTGGTCTTATTGCGAAACAGGCGCTGTTCGTTTGTTCTTGGACGGAACTGCTGCTGTTGGTTTCGTGAAAGTTAAAGACGGAGACACTAGCAAAGCAGGACAAGTGGGACTTAGACCGGGTATTGCTGTTAAATTGAACGATCACTTCTCTTTTATTGCCAAGTATGGTTTCCTTGGATATCGTAGAAATATAAACACTCTTGGAGATTCTTTTGGTCTTCAACTTACTAGCGAAGACCTTTCAATTGGTTTCCACTACGCATTCTGATAAGAAGAAAAGTAATTCAACAAAATAGGAAAGGGAGTTCTCAAAAATAGGGAATTCCCTTTTTTTATGTATAATCTCTATAAATTACGCACTTGTTAACGAAAAAGTTGTTTAATACAAATTACAATTATACATTTGCATTGTTAAACAATAAGGTCAATAAAAACCTTTAGTATTAATTTAAAACTTTAAAATTATGAAGAAGAGTGTTTTGTTTGTTTTATTTGCGCTGATTTCAGTAGCAGGTTTTTCTCAAATTACAGGTTGGAATGCCAAGGTAGGTATGAACATCAGTAATTACACTGGAGATACTGATATGAATGCTAAGATTGGTTTCAAACTTGGTGGAGGTTTTGAATATGCTTTTAATGATACATGGTCATTGCAGCCTTCATTATACCTGACTAGCAAAGGTGCCAAAAAAGATGAATTGACTATCAACGCTTATTATTTGGAATTACCTGTAATGGCTGCTGCTCGTTTTAATGTTGCAGACAATACTAATCTTGTGGTTAATGCAGGTCCTTATTTGGCATGTGGAATTGCAGGAAAATCGAAAATGGATATGGGTAATGTAGAGTATAAGGAAGATACGTTTGGTGACGATGCTTTGAAGCGTTTTGATGCAGGTCTTGGTGTAGGAGTTGCATTGGAATTTGGTAAAATCATTGCAGGTTTGGAAGGTCAGTTCGGTTTAGTTGACGTACAAAAAGTTGGTAATCCTAAAAACATGAACTTTTCTATTGTTGTAGGATATAAGTTCTGATAAGAAAACACTGAAAATATAGAAAGCCGTTGCAGAAGGTAATTCGCAACGGCTTTTTTAATATTTCATGATTGGGAAAAACACTTCTCTTATTGGATAAAATGAGGAAGCATAACCAGTTAGTTTTATGATCGGCTATATTTATTAATCTGATAGTTTCTTCAGCTTTTTGAAATGCTCGATTACGGCTAAATAATTTTGGTCCTGACAAGCGTCGAATCTATTCCAGAGATCTCCTAAGACGACAGCTCCTCCGAAACCGAAATCCTTAATCTCCAATAAATTGTCTTCATTGATACCTCCCAATGCCATCACTTTCGAGTCGATAATCTTGGCTCTTTGTGCTTCGCGTAACTCTTCGGCAGTGTATGTTGAATAGTAATTCACTTTAGAGATACTGTCATAGATAGGGCTCATAAAAACATAGTCGTAAAAGTGCTTTCTGTTTTTTACCTCCTCCACTGAATGGCAGGAACAACTGATATGACCATAGTAATCATGCGGTTCTTTGGGGTTACGTGCATTCAGGTGGATTCCCATCAGGTTGAATTCTTCTTTCAGATAAAAATGCTCATGTGTAACGATGCGACGGTGATATTTATCCGGAATAAGTGTCAATAGCCGTTCCGAATACATAGCCGGAGTCTCCGGCTTCCTAAGATGTAGGACATCCAGCCCCTCTTCGAAAAGAGCGGTAATAATCTTATCTTCTTCGACGAAGAAAGTAGGGGTGGTAACTACAATTAGTTTCATTTCTTTTGTTAAAATTGGATTGTTTAGCAAAGTTACTAATTAACTATGTCAGAAACCAACCTTTATAGTGAAAATTTGTTAGATTGCAGTGTCCGCAGGTCAATTGTCCATAGTTCGCTGGCTAAAACATCACCAAAGCCACAGATTATTTTCAATACTTCCGTAGCTTCAATGCTCCCTACAATGGCAGGAGTAACTCCCATCACTCCTTTGGGTGGAGGAGGCATCCGTTGCATTTCTTCTTCATCGGGATAAAGATCCCGGTAGTTTTTCTTTTGATTTCCGTAGTTGAACACAGAAACCTGTCCTTCAAAACCGCAGATAGCACCATATACGTAGGTTTTTTTCTGTTTAATGCAAATGTCGTTAATCAGGTAACGGGTGGCAAAGTTGTCGCAGCCATCCACCACTATATCATATTCCTGAATGATATCATACGCATTGTCTTTCGTCAGCCGGGCAGCGTAGGGGTGTATTTCGATCTCACTGTTAAGAGCGGAGAGCCGTTCCGCAGCACAGATAGCTTTTGGTTTACCTAATTCCTTTTCGGAATAGAGCACTTGTCGTTGTAGGTTGGTGATGCTTACCAAGTCATCATCTACCAGCCCCAGGCATCCCACACCAGCACCTGCTAGGTAGAGGGCGATGGGAGAGCCCAGCCCTCCCACGCCTACAATAAGCACTTTGGCTTCCTGCAGTTTCTTCTGACCTTCTTCTCCGACTTCGGGAAGTATAATTTGTCTGTCGTATCGCATTTGTTTATCTTTTAAAATCAAAAGACTGATCCCAATCTTTCCAGACGGGTTCACGACCCAGTTTTTTCAAATCACGTTCCACTTCAATTGCTTTTCGCTCATCACTTACGTGAAATTGTTCCAGGGTTTGAGGATAACTGAAATAGCCTCCCGGTTCAGTTTTACTTTCCGCACTCATGGTGGTTACGCCAAGTGTTGCCATGTGGTTTCGGATTTCTGCGCTCTCACGGGTAGAATAAGAGATATCTACATCATGGTCGAAGATTCGCATGGCGAATGTAAGTTGGGCGAGTTCCCGGTCATTCATGACTACATTCGGCTGGAATCCACCATTTTCAGACGGGCGCATACGCGGGAAGTTTACGCTATATTTCGTTTTCCAGTAATGCTTCTGTAAATAGCGCAGATGATAAGCCATCATCGTTACGTCGGTTCGCCATTCCTCCAGACCGATCAGGACACCCATACCAATCTTGTGTACACCTGCCTGTCCCATGCGGTCGAAGCCGTTTACACGCCATTCGAATTTTGACTTCATGCCTCTTGGATGATACGTTTTGTAATTTGCTTTATGGTAAGTCTCTTGAAAACAGATCACTCCGTTCAGGCCATGATTGGTCAGCTCTTTGTATTCTTCCATTTTAAGAGGCATTACTTCAATTTGCAGGTTGCTGAAGTAAGGCTTTGCCAAATCCAACGCCCGGGCAATGTATGGAACACCTGCTGCGGCCGGGTTTTCACCGGTTACAAGCAGTAGATTCTCAAAAGGAGCCAACCGTTTGATGGCTTTGTATTCATTGACAATCTCTTCCTCTGTCAATATCGTTCTCTTCATCGGATTGCTGATGTGAAAACCGCAATAGACACAGGAATTGGTACATGAATTAGTCAGGTAGAGCGGTACAAACATAGAGATTGTCTTACCGAACCGTTCCATTGTATATTTCTGACTAAGGCGTGCCATCACTTCCAGATAAGGAGTGGCGGCAGGTGAAATCAGCGCCATAAAGTCGTTGACATCCAGATGCTCTTTTTTACCCAACGCACGGCGTACGTCAGCATCTGTTTTGGAATAGATGGCTTTTGTCGTCTCTTCCCAGGATATTTTTTCTAATTCGTCTGAGAACATTTTATTCAATTATAAATTAAAAATTGAAAATTAAAATGAGGGGAGAGAGGTAGGTCAGTGGCCCGACGTTTTGTTTCTCCCCACTCATTATTTATTGCCTTTGGCACTTTTCTTTAGATCACGTGATAGTCTCATTGCACAGAAATTAGGTCCGCACATCGTACAATATTCTCCAGCGATATGGTGTCCTGCACGGAAATAGGTCTGCGCCCGTTCCGGATCGAGAGACAGGTCGAACTGGTCTTTCCAGCGGAACTCATAACGAGCTTTGCTCAATGCGTTGTCCCTTACCTGTGCACCCGGGTGTCCTTTTGCCAGGTCAGCGGCATGAGCGGCTATCTTGTAGGTAATAACTCCTACGCGTACGTCTTCTTTATCAGGTAAGGCAAGGTGTTCTTTCGGGGTGACATAACAAAGCATAGCCGTCCCCAACCATCCGATTTGTGCGGCACCGATAGCAGAAGTGATATGGTCGTATCCGGGAGCAATATCCGTCACCAACGGGCCGAGCGTGTAGAAAGGGGCGTCATGGCATTTTTCAATCTGACGTTCCATGTTCTCTTTAATTTTATGCATCGGAACGTGTCCGGGGCCTTCAATAAATGCCTGAACATTCTTATCCCAGGCACGGAGCACCAGCTCTCCCATGGTATCGAGTTCGGCAAACTGCGCTTCATCGTTTGCGTCGTAGATAGAACCCGGGCGAAGTCCGTCACCTAATGACACGGCTACGTCATATTGTGCCAGAATATCACAGATATCGTCAAAATGATCGTATAAGAAACTTTCCTGATCGTGTACGAGGCACCATTTACTCATAATACTTCCTCCACGGCTGACAATGCCGCACAAGCGATTATCGGCAAGATGAACATTATGACGGCGAATCCCTGCATGGATGGTAAAGTAATCGACCCCTTGTTCACATTGTTCAATCAATGTGTCCCGGTAGATTTCCCAGGTGAGGTCTTCCACTATGCCATTCACTTTTTCAAGTGCCTGATAAATAGGAACAGTGCCTACCGGTACGGGACAATTGCGGATAATCCATTCACGTGTTTCATGGATGTTTTCTCCTGTGGAAAGATCCATCAACGTGTCTCCACCCCATTTGCAACTCCACAGTGCTTTCTCCACTTCTTCATCAATGCTGGAGGTAGTAGCCGAATTTCCGATGTTCGTATTGATTTTTACAAGGAAGTTACGTCCGATAATCATCGGTTCAGCTTCCGGGTGGTTGATGTTGGCCGGTAGTACAGCACGTCCCTCCGCAATCTCCTGACGAACAAATTCGGGGGTAATGTGAGTTTTAATTCCCAGTTCCTCACAATTCATATTTTCGCGGATCGCTACGTATTCCATTTCAGGAGTGATAATTCCTCTTTTGGCATACGCCATTTGGGTGATTGTTTCTCCTTTTTTAGCACGGTAGGGCAGGGCGATGTGTTCGAAACGTAAGTGATCGAGACTTTTATCATCTCTTCTCATTTGTCCGTATTCCGAAGTAATTTCAGGCAACTGTTCCACGTCACCACGACTCACGATCCATTCTTCACGCATGCGGGGCAGTCCTTTTTTGAGGTCAATGTTCATTTCTGCATCACTGAACGGTCCGCTGGTATCATATACATATATTTCCGGATTTGGTGTTGCTATCTTTTCTTCGCCTTCAAAGCTGACACTGGGCACTTGCTCCACTTTCCGCATGGCAACGCGGATATTCGGATAAAGTTTACCGGGTAAATAGACTTTCTGCGAGCGGGGGAATTTTATTTTTTGTTCCATAGTTTATTTGTTTTAATCAAGAAAAGCCGTTAGAGGTGAACTTGCTTCTGCTACGAAGTCGACGGCTTGTAATCCTAATCCTGCTTTGTAAGCCTGTCTTCCGGCTTCTGTAGCTGCTTTGAATGCTTTAGCCATTTCTACCGGATTTCCGGCAACGGCTATTGCAGTATTCACTAATACAGCGGAAGCTCCCAGTTCCATTGCTTCGGCAGCATGGCTTGGCGCGCCGATACCGGCATCCACTACCACCGGGATACCTGCCTGTTCGATAATGATTTGCAGGAATTCTTTTGTCTGCAATCCTTTGTTCGTACCGATGGGTGCACCGAGCGGCATAACGGTAGCTGCGCCTGCTTCTTCCAGCCGTTTGCAGAGTACAGGGTCAGCCTGGCAATAAGGTAACACGATAAAGCCCATTTTCACCAGTTCTTCCGTAGCTTTCAGTGTTTCGATAGAGTCGGGGAGCAGATAGCGCGGGTCTGGATGAATTTCCAGTTTCAGCCAGTTTGTTCCAAAAGCTTCGCGAGCCAGTTGCGCGGCGAAAACAGCCTCTTCCGCGTTACGTACACCGGAGGTGTTGGGCAATAACTGAATATTCGGATGAATGATATGTTTCAGCATGTCGTCCTCTTTGTTATCCATGTCGATTCGTTTCATGGCAACAGTTACCATTTCCGTACCCGAAGCCAGAATAGCTTGTTCCATTACTTCATTGGAATTGAATTTTCCTGTTCCCAGAAAAAGACGGGAGCTAAATTCGCGTCCCGCAATTACTAACTTTTCCATTCTATATATTTTAGTTGATTATTTAAATGCTGATTTTTTGAGACAGAAGAACATAAGAACAAAAATAAAACAGTAGAAATAATTATCTAAGTGCAGCTTTTATGTTCTTTTGTTCTTCTGTCTGAATTCAAATTCCATTTATCATTTGACAAATTATAGATCACTTTCAATGATTCTACGTGTTTCTTCTACCGGATTATCTGCTCCGAGAATAGTTCCTGACAGGGCTATTCCATTTACTCCTGTATGAAGTATGGCAGGAATATCCTCAAAAGTGATTCCCCCGATAGCTACAACGGGGATTTCGATATTCGCTTCCTTCATCTGTGAAAGAATAGAAGAATAGCCCTCCAAACCCAGTACAGGGCTTAGATTCTTTTTAGTGGTAGTAAACCGGAAAGGACCGATGCCGAGATAATCGGCTCCGGCACGATAGTGCTGTACGACATCTTCGAAAGTGTTTGCAGTGCCACCGATAATAAAGGCTTCACCAAGTATTTGGCGGGCTTGGTCGATAGGCATATCCTTTTTGCCTAGATGCACACCGTCCACTTCCAGCTTTTTGGCCAGTTCGACGTGGTCATCCAGAATCAGGATTGCTTCGTGCTCTTTGCAAAGCGGCTTCAGTTGCAGGGCTACTGCTTCCACTTCTTCGAGAAGAGCGTCTTTCATACGTAGCTGGATCCATTTGCATCCGCCTTCGAGTGCCATACGTGCCGATTCGAGGTACGAATACCGTTCGGTCTGATGCGTGATAAATTGTAGACTAATCATCTCCTTATCCTCCGCAAGCCGCTTTGATAATCACCAGGTTATCGTTCTCGTGTAGAATGAAACACTCCCATTCGATACGGGGAATCATTTTGTTGTTTACGGCGATAGCAATGCCTTGAACCGGAAGTTCGAGCTGTGCTGTCAGTTGTGTAAGGGTAGAGTCAGGAGACATTTCCACCTCTTTGTTGTTCACTTGTACTTTCATTGTCCTATCAGAATAAATAAGTTGAAAGTAAATACAAAGAGCGTGCTTAAATGGAAAGGCGATAAGAAGAAACACAATCCCTACGTCAGTATTAACTGCCTCAGGTTCCTAGGTATAATCTCAGCCCCTCATGGGGCACCCCTTTGTCTTTACGGGAGCAAAGTAAGCGAAAAAGAAACAGAAAAACACTAAATCAGTCGATTTTTTTTCATTTTTCTGTTGATTCCTGTTTTTTGATGGGATGAGAAAAGATAAATCGGGCGCCATTTTTGTAGCTCTTGTCAATCCATATATCACCTCCCATATATTGGATGGTCAGTTTACAGATAGCCAGTCCCAACCCTGTACCTTGCACGAATTCATTCAGCTTTTCGAAACGTTGGAATACGAGTTCCTGTTTATCTTCGGGGATTCCCGTGCCGGTATCTGTCACCGAGAACAGCATACATTGCTTTTCTTCGTCCACTTCATAATCCAGCGTGATACTTCCTCCGGCAGGAGTGAATTTCAAGGCATTATTCAGCAGGTTGATAATAATCTGTTGCAGACGCAACGGGTCCGTGTAGAGCATGTAAGGCTCCTTAGGCATTTGGAGTTTGATGTCTACATCCACTGTCTTGTTCCGGTTGGTGAGGGTAATCATATTCTGGCAATGGTTCACCAGCTCGCACCATTCATAGTTGAATTGCAGCTTTCCTGATTCCAGGCGTGATATATCCAGTACATCGCTAATCAGTTGGAGCAATAAATTGGAATTAGTCTGGACGATATCCGCATATTCTTTCAATTCATCATTCTGCTCTACCGAACCGATAATCAGGCTGGAGAAACCGACAATTGCGTTTAAAGGTGTCCGTATCTCATGGCTCATATTCGAGACAAAAGCACTTTTTAATTGATTAGCTTCTTCGGCGCGCTCTTTGGCGTCACGTAATTCGATTTCAGACTCTTCCAGTTTCTTTTTATCTTCCCGCAATTGTTGCGTGGTTCTTTCAAGGTGATTTTTCAGGATTTTCGTCCGGTAATAGTAATACAGGGAAATCATCAGACTTCCTACTAATACGAGGAAGATAATCAGGATAAATTGCACTTCTGTCTTGTAGGCTACAAAGAAGGGGATAGGCTGATTGATAACCATTGAGTTGACAGGCAACTTCTTGTTTTCAAATCCCCATTCCTTTAGTTTCTTCGCGTCAAATTTATATCGGTTGGGTAAGACATTGATGCTGCTGATACCCGTTTCCTTCTGGTCTAAAAAGCGGTAAGCATATTCTCCCATATTTTTTCCCACTCCTTCATATTGCGGGACATATCCTCCGATGGCCCAATAGCCTATTGCGGTGGAAGTCATACTGAACACAGGCAGGAGAGGATTGGCTTTGGAAAAAGCATAAACGGAGTTGTTCATGTAAGTGATCCCCCGGCTGTCAATTCTCCAGATACCAAGAAGCATTGCTGTGTTTCTGGGAAGATTGCGCAATTGATTGGCAGCCATATCGAGTGTGTGGATGCGACCGTCAATATAGGTGATGGATAACTGCGGGAAATGTTGCAGGTTTTTCTTGAACCATGCCAGTTCGGCAAGTCCGTTATAGGTATTATCCGATACAAATACCAGGTGCTCTGTGTCCGGGTAGAAATCCTGTATCATTTCGATATCTTTGCTGATGTTATATTCGTATGTATCACAGTATTTTACGTTGTACTCCTTCATTCGTTCCGTTAAGTTGATACTTACAGGATTATAGTTCCGCATATCGATTGAATCCTCCGGAATACGGATGCCGTTGCGTGATGCCATTGCGCAGAAAACAGGAAGCTGTTTATATTTCTCATCTTCAAGATGAAGGAAACTGCTCCATGCTTCACCACCCAAAAGAATTACTAATTTAGCTTTCGGATGTTTGTCTAAAATATCGGTTAATGTTTTTTTCCATTGGTGTGCCTGCGTTAAATCCGTCGCATTCATGTTTTCTACAATGGTCGAGTATCTTCCTCCCAACTGGGTGTAGGTTTCTATAAATGTGCTGATGTTATCGTAGGTATATTTAGTGTCAGAATTGTATGAGGTAATGAACAGGATCTCTTCCTCTGGTTCTTCTGTGGCGGCAGCGTTGCAGAAAAGGGGGAAGAAAAGAAGAACGGCAATGGAGACAATAAATCGTATCTCTTTTCTTTTATATAGTACCATAATTGTTTGTTATGCTAGTTTATGGGTTGCAAAAATACAACTAATGCGTTTGATATACAATAAAAGTTTGTTTTTTTAGTCTGTAAAAAAGGTCGCTGTGAAAACACAACGACCTTTTTCATAAGTATAGCTTTGCTAGTAAATCCGGTTACATTCTTTTTTCAACCACATCCCAGTCGATGATGTCCCACAGGGCATTTACGTGGTCGGCGCGGCGGTTCTGATAATCCAGATAATAGGAGTGTTCCCAAACGTCAAATCCGAGAAGTGGTTTCAAACCGGCACGTACCGGATTGCTGCCGTTGGCTTCTTTCGTGATTTTCAGTTTACCGTCTTTCCCAACGGATAGCCAGGCCCATCCTGAACCGAACAATCCGACTGCTGCTGCGTTGAATTCTTTCTTGAAGTTTTCAAAGCTACCGAAGTCACGTTTGATGGCTTCTCCCAGTTTGCCTGACGGTTCTTTCTTTGAGGGTTTCGGGGCAAATTGCAGGAAGTACAGATTGTGATTCAATACTTGTCCGGCGTTATTGAATATAGCTCCGTCCGGTGCGGTTGCAACGATTTCTTCTACCGTTTTACCTTCATATTCTGTTCCGGGAACGAGGCTATTCAGATTATTTACATACGTTTGTAGATGTTTTCCGTAATGGAAATCTATTGTTTGCTGACTGATTACAGGTTCCAACGCATTGTTTGCGTAAGGAAGTTTAGGCATTTCGTAAGTCATGGTCATCATAATTAAAGACATTAATATAGTATTCATAATGTTACAAGTTTTAATTGGCTTGTTATACTATAATAACAGAAGCCTTCTGCAAAATGTTCACAGCATCTTACTTTATTTGTAAATGTACTGTATACGTTCCACCTCTTTCGGGTGATCGCGGTTGGTCCGGCAGACCCATTGGCCCGTATTGTCATATTCATAATAAGAATTGCCGTCAATCCGGTTCCCGTATTTATCATACAGGCAAGTCAGGCATCCGGACGTTTTTTGGTTATTACCCAAAATCCGTTGGTAGACAATCTGCGACAGATAACCGTATTTATCGTATTCATAAGCCTCTTTTTGTGAAATAACCTGATCCGGAGAATTGGCAAAAAGCAAGTTTTGATGTTGGGATGAAATCAATCTTCCTTTATCATCATATTTGTTGGCGGTGTATGCCTGAAGTTCTCCGTTCTTATTATATTCTTTGGTTTCGGTCAATAATCCCTGTTTATTGTAGGAGCTTATGACGACTCTTCCGTCTGCATACTTGAGCGAATCACTCTCAATACTTCCATCGGTACCGATGCGGCGTGTCCGCCGGTAGAGATCCGTTTTGGTTTTCGGATTCGTTTGTACCTCAAAGATGCAGTGACCTTGCGGGTCGTATAATCTATTCGTCTGTATTTCATTACTTGGCTGCCCGTTCTTCATGGTAAGTGCCAGGGTGGAGACGAGCTGTCCTTTATCGTCATACGAATAAGTGGTCGAGGTGGTTCCTGTGCTGTCGTTTTCCGCGGACTTTATCAATCGCCCTCCATTATAGTATTTCACGGAAGTAGGGGTGGATATGATTGTTTGCAGAATAAAAGGTGCCCGCAGTGCGTTGGCCTGGTCGCGAAATTCCTTGTATCTGTGTGTGCAAAGAAAATCCTGCAACATACTTAACGATTCGGAACTGACAATGGCAGGTTTTAAAAGCTCAAAATCAGCTTTTTCACTCAGATATTCAAGATCATCCAGGTGCGTACGTGCTGTGGAAGTCAGGTAAGGTGATTGCTTATACTCGTCAATAATCTGCCGGATAGCTGTTGCGTTTCCTTTCTCCCGGAGGCTGTCAATCCCTTGAAACAGAAAGTCGTCGTATAACGTGCGGACTTCCGAAAGGAAGGGACGTGTATCTTTATCAGTGAAGAATTTCTGCATGGCGGCATTATCAAAGAATGCTTTGAAATTCGCAGAGGTCGGATTACTCTTTACGATCTGATAAAGCCGTTTGTTCTCCGCAGTGTTGATTTGAGAGATAAATTTGCCGTTCGGATACTCCGTGATATACGTTTGATAGATGTTCAGCGCAGGTGTTTTCAGCATCCCTTCCAGTAGGGCCAGTTCGCGGATGTCCCGCACCTTCTGCAAGAAGGCGGAGTCTGCCGGATAGCCGCTTGACTGGATGCTGTCCATCAATGTCTTGCTAAAGGGAATCTGCTCTTTCGATGCTTCCAGGATGGAGATAACAGCCTGTTCCGCTTTGTCTTGTACGTTGGAAAGCTGTATTTTCTCTTCTTCGCAGATATTCGGAAAATAAGCTTTCGTAGCTTGTTCGTAACAGCCGAAATAGTTGGTGGCGGCTTGCTCACTTTGTTTGTTCCACAATCCGTTGAGAACGTCCAACAATGCCAGTTCTTCGGCATAATAGGTTTGCGTCTCGTCATCTATCTTATCACGGTTTTTCTGCCATTTGTCGGCGTCATTATCGTTCAGATACCTTAGCAGCTTTTCCAAGCGGCTCTGCTTTTGTGCCATTGCCTGTGGAATGCAGGCAACCAGAAACAAACTTAAAATAATTGATAAAAATATACTCCTTTTCATTGCTTTTTGGGGTTAGGTTAAAATAGTTAGTGATGAAAATTCATAAAAATACCTTCATTCTCGAATGAATATTATACTTTTGTATTGAGAACAAATTTGAACGCCAAGGGTTTGTTAAAAATCCTCATTGTTTTTATAATGCTGTTATGAATACCAATTATATAGATGAATTGAACGAGAGTCAGTGTGCAGCAGTGACTTATAATGACGGTCCTTCGCTGGTGATAGCCGGTGCGGGTTCGGGGAAGACGCGCGTGTTGACTTATAAAATCGCTTACTTGCTGGAGCAGGAGAACGGGTATAATCCGTGGAATATCCTTGCGCTGACCTTTACTAATAAGGCTGCGCGCGAGATGAAAGAGCGTATTGCCCGGCAGGTAGGTATGGAACGGGCACGTTATTTGTGGATGGGTACTTTCCATTCCATTTTCTCACGTATTCTTCGTGCCGAAGCACAATATATCGGATTTACTTCCCAGTTTACCATTTATGATACGGCTGATAGTAAGAGCCTGCTCCGTTCCATCATCAAAGAGATGGGGTTGGACGAGAAAACTTATAAGCCGGGAGTAGTGCAGGCACGCATCTCCAATGCAAAAAACCATTTGGTCACTCCTACGGGGTACGCTGCCAATAAAGAGGCTTACGAAGGAGATATGGCTGCCAAGATGCCTGCTATCCGTGACATCTATACCCGTTATTGGGACAGATGCCGTCAGGCGGGAGCGATGGATTTTGATGATTTATTGGTATATACTTATATTCTGTTTCGTGACTTTCCGGAAGTGCTGGCACGCTATCGGGAACAGTTCCGTTATGTGTTGGTGGATGAGTATCAGGATACGAATTATGCGCAGCATAGCATTGTTCTGCAACTGACAAAGGAGAATCAACGTGTCTGTGTGGTGGGAGATGATGCGCAAAGTATCTATTCTTTCCGTGGGGCGGATATTGATAATATTCTCTATTTTACGAAAATCTATCCCAACACGAAAGTCTTTAAATTGGAACAGAATTACCGTTCTACGCAAACCATTGTTTGTGCTGCCAATAGCCTGATTGAAAAGAACGAACGTCAGATTCGGAAAGCCGTGTTCTCGGAGAAAGAAAAAGGGGAACCCATCGGTGTGTTTCAGGCGTATAGTGATGTAGAAGAGGGTGATATTGTGGCTAATAAGATTGCGGAGTTACGTCGGGAATATCACTACGGATATGCTGAATTTGCCATTCTATATCGTACGAATGCGCAAAGTCGTATTTTCGAAGAGGCTCTTCGGAAACGGAGTATGCCTTATAAGATTTACGGGGGACTCTCGTTCTATCAGCGGAAAGAGATAAAAGACGTGATTGCTTATTTCCGTTTGGTGGTGAATCCGAATGATGAAGAAGCGTTTAAACGAATCATCAATTATCCGGCTCGTGGCATTGGAGATACCACGGTCGGGAAGATTATATCAGCGGCTACCAATCATGGCGTAAGTCTTTGGGCGGCAGTCTGCGAACCCTTAAGTTACGGACTGGATATAAATAAAGGAACTCATGCAAAACTGCAGGGCTTTCGTGAACTGATAGAAGGTTTCATTGCCGATCAGGCGGATAAGAACGCTTATGAAATAGGAACGGATATTATCCGTCAGTCCGGTATTATCAATGATGTTTGTCAGGACACATCCCCCGAGAATCTAAGTCGTAAGGAAAATATAGAAGAGTTGGTGAATGGTATGAATGACTTCTGCGCTTTGCGGCAGGAGGAAGGCAATCCGAATGTGTCTCTTACTGATTTCCTTTCGGAAATTGCGTTGCTCACCGATCAGGACTCCGACAAGGCGGATGATGGGGAAAAGATAACGTTGATGACCGTCCATTCGGCTAAAGGATTGGAGTTTAAGAATGTATTTGTGGTTGGTCTGGAAGAAAATCTGTTTCCCAGCGGGATGGTAGGAGATTCTCCCCGGGCGCTGGAAGAAGAACGTCGCTTGTTCTATGTAGCTATTACCCGTGCGGAAGAACATTGCTATCTGTCTTTTGCCAAAACCCGTTTCCGTTACGGAAGATGGAGTTTGGAAGTCCCAGCCGTTTCCTGCGTGATATTGATGTTGATTACTTGCGGTTGCCGCATGAAGCAGGAGTGAGCCGTGCTGTGATGAAGGAGCGGGACGTTTTCGCAGGGAGATTGAAGGGGGATTTGCCCGTTCTGCTTCTCCGTCGCGTGCGCCTTTCGGTAGTAATTCTTCCGAGCAGCGTGAACGTCCGAAAGCACAGATTATTGCTCCCAGTGTACCGAGAAATTTGAAGAAGGTAAGTGCTGTTGGTGGAAGTAGCAGTGCGCAGATGGCGTCTTCCGGTTCAGCATCGGTAGCAGGAGTACAAGTCGGACAGATGATAGAGCACGAACGTTTCGGATTGGGCGAAGTGCTGAAAGTGGAAGGAACGGGAGACAATGCGAAAGCCACTATTCATTTTAAAAATGCGGGTGACAAACAACTATTGTTGCGTTTCGCTCGTTTTAAAGTGGTAGAATAAATAATAACACTAAATAGAGAGGCTCATGAAGAAACAACTAACAGTAATTTTGCTTTCCGCTTTGCTTTTGAGTGGATGTGCGTCGGGGCGTATGGGAAATCCGGGAGCTATCATGGCAGGTGCTTCTATTGGAGGTAGTCTGGGAAGTTCGATAGGCGGACTTATCGGAGATAATAATCATGGCTGGAGGGGCGGTTATCGTGGCTCTGCTATTGGAAATATCGTAGGAACCATTGCCGGTGCGGCTATTGGAAACGCATTGACGGCACCGAGACAAGAGCAGATAGAGGAAGATGCGTATATTCCTGAAGTGCGGGAAGTACGTGTGCAAAAGTATAAGAAGCAGCCGCAAGTGCAGCAGCCTATTTCTCAACTGAAGTTGCGCAAAATCCGTTTCATTGATGATAATCGTAGTCATGTGATTGATGCGGGAGAAAATAGCAAGATTATCTTTGAGATTATGAATGAAGGGAGAAAGCCTGTCTATAACGTGGTTCCTGTGGTAGAAACGGTAGGAAAGGTGAAGCATCTCGGCATCTCTCCTTCGGTGATGATTGAGGAAATTCTTCCGGGTGAGGGTATCCGTTATACGGCTTCGATCCATGCAGGTGAAAGGTTGAAAGACGGTGAAGTGACATTCCGTGTCGCAGTGGCGGACGAGAATGGGGTGATTTGTGATTCGCAGGAATTTACCTTGCCTACACAGCGCGGAAACTAGAGTTAAAAGCCCGAAATATCCGGTTTAAATATAGTGACGGTATATGCCTTGGATAGTGACGCTATCCTGTGCATATACCGTCACTATGTTGGTGGGATAGCGTCACTATCTTATATAATCATTTTGTTTGCACAGCCAATGTTTGAAGTCATGATTAGAAGTAACCTCTATTTCAGGGCGGGGCATACAAGTGTTTGGTGAAACCTAAAGCTATGCTTTAGCATCTGTAAAGCGTAGCTTAGATAGGATAAAGCTACGCTTTTTACAGTCTTACCAATTGTTCCCTGCATTACTGCTACCGATAAGCATTTCCACACGTTGTTTATACAAATTTGCTCCTTCAGCGATATTCTTGCCGGCGTCTGCTGTTCCCATTCCGTAAACCACAATAGGGGTTTGCCATGACATTCCCGAATGAATAGCACTTACCTGATAAGGACGTAATAATTCGTCCGTAGTGAAACGGTTTCTGCCTCCACTGCGATAAGCCTCGTATTCGGAGCCCGTGGTCGTTACTACTGTTAGCGGTTTGCCGGCGACAGCCGGAGTCTTGGATAGAAAAGTAAAGACTTCATCCTGCCATTTCTTTAGTAATGACGGTGCAGACATCCAATAGAAAGGAAATTGATAGATGACAGCCGAAGCATCGGAAATGATTTTACTCCATTCATCTATATTGAAAGCAATTTCCTGTGACAGCTCGTAAAGATTGAAAACCGCCACTCCTTCCATGTCACTGACAGCATCAACTAATGCTTTGTTTGCTTGTGATTCTTTGATGTTAGGATGTGCCAGTAGAATCACTACTTTTCTTAAATCTTTATTCATTTTAATCGGGTATTTAGGATGATACAATACTTACTATAATATATAAGGTGTAAAAATAAGAAAAAGTTCGCGAAAACCAATATCTTAATTAAAAATAAAACAATCCCTCTTTGCTTTTGAATTTGTACTTTTGCATCCACGTTCGTAAGACGTCAGTTCAGATAATAATTTTATATATGATAGATTTTAATCAGTTTCCTTCTCCTTGTTATATCATGGAAGAAGAACTTTTAAGAAAGAACCTGTGTTTGATAAAAAACGTAGCCGACAGGGCGGGAGTGGAGATTATTCTTGCTTTCAAGTCGTTTGCCATGTGGCGTTCTTTCCCTATATTCCGTGAATATATAGACCATTCTACGGCAAGTTCGGTGTATGAAGCCCGTTTGGCACTGGAAGAATTCGGAAGTAAGGCACATACATATTCTCCAGCTTATACGGAACAGGATTTTCCTGAAATAATGCGTTGCAGCAGTCATATCACTTTCAACTCGATGCAGCAGTTCGAGCGTTTCTATCCGATGGTGGTGGCAGAAGGAAGTGGTATTTCTTGTGGTATTCGTGTAAATCCCGAATACTCGGAAGTGGAAACAGAACTTTATAATCCATGTGCACCCGGTACACGTTTTGGGATAACAGCCGATTTGTTGCCCGATGTATTACCGCAAGGCATTGAAGGCTTCCATTGCCATTGTCACTGTGAATCTTCTTCCTATGAGTTGGAACGTACATTGGAACATCTCGAAGCCAAATTTTCCCGTTGGTTTCCACAGATAAAGTGGTTGAATCTCGGTGGTGGACATCTGATGACCCGTAAAGACTATGATATCGAACATTTGATAACACTGTTGCAAGGATTAAAAGTACGCCATCCTCATCTGCGAATTATCCTGGAACCCGGTTCGGCTTTTACCTGGCAGACGGGAGTGCTGACTTCCGAAGTGGTGGATATTGTGGAAAGTCGTGGAATCAAGACGGCTATTTTGAATGTCAGTTTCACTTGCCACATGCCTGATTGTTTGGAAATGCCCTATCAGCCTGCCGTGCGTGGTGCGGAAATGGGAAACGAAGGAAAATATATTTATCGTCTCGGAGGAAATTCCTGTTTGAGCGGTGACTATATGGGATTGTGGAGCTTCGATCATCCTTTGCAGATCGGAGAACGTATTGTGTTCGAAGATATGATTCATTATACGATGGTCAAGACAAATATGTTTAACGGAATTCACCATCCTGCCATTGCTATCTGGACCAAAGAGGGGAAAGCTGAAATATACAAGCAATTTTCTTATGAAGATTATCGTGGCCGAATGAGTTGATAATCAAAATGATTGTTTTGCGGTCGATGCAAAGTGAACAGATTTCTGTGAAAAAAGTATGCAGAATGTTTGCAGGTTTACGGAAAATCCCTACCTTTGCAACCGCAAACGAAAAAATGCGGAAATAGCTCAGTTGGTAGAGCATAACCTTGCCAAGGTTAGGGTCGCGAGTTCGAGTCTCGTTTTCCGCTCATGTTTCTTTGAAATGTTGGAACAATAATCTTTGCCCAGGTGGCGGAATTGGTAGACGCGCACGTTTCAGGTGCGTGTGTCGAGAGGCATGCAGGTTCGAGTCCTGTTCTGGGCACAAAGGTTAAACTTTAAAATTATGGAGAGGTGGCGGAATTGGTAGACGCGCTACTTTGAGGGGGTAGTGACAGTTATGTCGTGGGAGTTCGAGTCTCCTTCTCTTCACAGTTTATGAAAGTGAAATGCGGAAATAGCTCAGTTGGTAGAGCATAACCTTGCCAAGGTTAGGGTCGCGAGTTCGAGTCTCGTTTTCCGCTCTTGTTTCTTTGAAATAATGGAACTAAGTTTTGCCCAGGTGGCGGAATTGGTAGACGCGCACGTTTCAGGTGCGTGTGTCGAGAGGCATGCAGGTTCGAGTCCTGTTCTGGGCACCCATCTTTCAGAATTCTGAATGACGAAATTTAGTTTGCGGAAATAGCTCAGTTGGTAGAGCATAACCTTGCCAAGGTTAGGGTCGCGAGTTCGAGTCTCGTTTTCCGCTCCATATAGACATAAGGTTGTCAGTCGATAAGATTGGCAACCTTTTTTTATTTATGATTGATGAATTCTGATTTATATATGGTTGAATAATCGGGCTAATATTGGCTCAGTCTGAAACCTTGGGGGATTGCGTTAAAATTCTTATTTTTGCATCATGAAAACATCCTCTTCCCAAACGATTGATCCTGTTGCTTCTTTAAGCTTGTTCTTGCCTTCAGGAATCCTTGATTACTTTACCCTAGTCAATCATGTTTCTCAGGATACTTGCTTTATTCTTTATTTAGAGGAGAAAGCCACTATTCC
>NZ_QTMZ01000079.1:0-14051 GCF_003602935.1 Bacteroides sp. AM54-2NS | reverse complement strand
TGATTCATGAAGCCTTTTTATTTTTATGGGTGTATAATATACATTTTTATTTTATTTTCTGGAAAGCTCTATATGATAGCTGCTTGGAAGAAATAAAACCAAAAAAGAGTTATAATATTTTTTTATTGTGTTATTAATCTTTTATTTTGCTTTTAGATTATGATTTAATGTATAATATTATATTGAATCATTCCTTAGACCTAAATATATGTAATATTTGATTTAACCGCTAACACTGAAAAATACTAGAGAGATGGAGAATAATGACAGGCAGATTGAATTAAAGTTTCAGAGGTTTTTCACTGTAAATTTTCCAAAGGTAAAGAACTTTGCTCAAATGCTGCTAAAATCGGAAGCGGATGCAGAAGATGTGGCTCAAGATGTTTTCTGTAAGCTCTGGTTGCAGCCTGAGTTGTGGCTGGATAATGATAAAGAACTAGACAATTATATTTTTATAATGACTAGAAATATAGTTCTGAATATCTTTAAACATCAACAAGTAGAACAGGAATATCAGTCGGAAGTTATAGAGAAGACTCTTCTTTATGAATTAACAGAAAAGGAAGAGATCTTGAATAACGTATATTATAAGGAGATGTTGATGATTATTCAACTCACCCTGGAGAAAATGCCGAAGCGTCGGAGGTTGATATTCGAACTTAGTCGTTTCAGGGGATTAAGTCATAAAGAAATAGCTGATAAACTCGATGTTTCTATCCGAACAATAGAGCATCAGGTTTATTTGGCATTGATCGAATTAAAGAAGGTACTCCTCTTTTTTATTTTTTTTCTCTAATATTTTTAAGTAGTATGTATGTAGTAGTTGTATTTAATGTATAAAGCCCAAAAAAGAAAGAAAAAGATTCATGAAAAATTATATTCAACAACTCGTAGAATTATTCGGCCATAATAGCTATTCAGCCGGAACACAGAAGAAAGTGCAACAGTGGTTGGCTGATGAGGAGCATGTTGATGAAAAGAGTGAGGCTCTTCGTGAGCTTTGGAAACAAGCAGGAGAGCAGAAAGTGCCTGATGGCATGCAACAATCAATACAACGAATGCGGCAGAATCTGGGAATGCAGTCTATCACTTCACGTAGAAATTACCAGTTGCTTATATGGAGAGCTGCAGCTATTTTCTTGTTAGCAGTCTCATCCGTTTCTATTTATTTGATGTTGGAAAAGGAACGGCCGGAAAAAGATTTAGTTGAATGCTATATACCGACAGCGGAAATTCGTGAACTTACATTACCGGATGGTACAAATGTCATGCTGAATTCGAAGAGTATACTACTATATCCGGAAAAATTTACAGGAGAGACTAGAAGTGTATATTTGATTGGTGAGGCCAACTTTAAAGTGAAACCGGATAAGAAGCATCCTTTCATTGTAAAGGCCAATGATTATCAAGTTACTGCTTTAGGTACTGAATTTAATGTAAATGCTTATCCGGAAAATAGCGAGCTGATGGCTACTTTGCTGGAAGGTAGTGTGAAAGTTGAATTCAATAACTTGCTGTCCAATATTATTTTAAAGCCTAATGAACAGTTGGTATATGACAAACATACGAAAGCGCACAATCTGCGGATGCCTGAGATAGATGATGTGACGGCATGGCAACGTGGGGAATTGGTTTTTAGTAATATGTATCTGGAGGATATTTTTACAAGTCTTGAACGCAAATTTCCTTATGCTTTTGTATATAGCCTTCATAGCTTGAAAAAGAATACATATAGTTTCCGCTTCTCCAAACAGGCGAATCTGGAGGAAGTTATGAAGATTATATCGCAAGTTGTAGGAAATGTAAACTATGTTATCAAGGGAAATAAGTGCTATGTAACTAGTAAAGAATAAATATATTGTAGAACCTTTTAAATTTAATACGTAATGCAAAAAAATACCCGGAAGGAATGGCCGTTCCTCCCGGATATGAAATCAATCTCTTTTAATATTAGCGTAATATTGACGCTATTCTGAATGATCCTAGAATAATAACCAATTAACTAATACTAAAGATGCTACAAATCTACGAAAAAATAGCAGAAAAAATAGCTCATAAGCGGGTCTTTCTCACTTTTTTAAGTCTTATTCTTATACAGACTTTCGCTTTGGCTCAAAATGATAGTAAAATAACTATCCAGCAAAAGAACATCACTGTCATTGATGCCTTAAAAACTGTGGAAAAACAGTCTAAAAAGTCTATAAATTATAGTGATTCCGAATTAAAAGGAAAAGTAATAGCCCAGTTAAACTTGCGGAACGCATCCCTCGAAACCGCACTTGATACCATCTTAAAAGGGACGGGCTTTTCATTCCAGATTCAAGGTAACTACATCATAATAGCTGAAAAGAAGCCTGTAGTTGCACAAACCCTTAAAAATATCAAAGGAAAGGTTACTGATGAAAGCGGTGAACCGTTGATTGGAGTAAATATATCTGTGGATGGTAGTTCTACAGGTACGATTACCGATTTCGATGGTAACTTTACGATCAAGGCGGCAGAGAAATCTATTCTCAAAGTATCTTATATCGGATATGCTGCACAGATAATTCCTGTTTCCAAGAAAGATTTCTATCCGGTTGTAATGAAGCAGGATACAGAAGTGCTCGATGAAGTTGTTGTGACGGCATTGGGTATCAAACGTGCAGAAAAGGCGTTGTCTTACAATGTACAACAAGTCAAGGGAGATGCTCTGACTACGGTAAAAGATGCTAACTTCGTAAACTCGCTGAACGGTAAGATAGCCGGAGTGAGTATAAACAAAAGTGCTAGTGGAGTTGGTGGTGCGACACGTGTTGTAATGCGTGGTGCAAAATCTATTGAAGGTGATAATAATGCTTTGTATGTGGTGGACGGTATTCCTTTGTTCAATACCAATATGGGAAATACCGACAGTGGTATTATGGGTGAAGGTAAGGCCGGAACAGAAGGAATCGCCGACTTCAATCCCGAAGATATTGAAAGTCTTTCTGTTTTGAGTGGTCCTTCGGCTGCTGCGTTGTATGGTAGTAGTGCCGCTAACGGTGTAATTTTGATTACCACTAAAAAAGGAAAAGAAGGAAAACTTTCAGTGCAGTTCTCTTCTTCTTCAGAGTTCAGCAAAGCTTATATGACTCCTGAGTTTCAAAATACGTATGGTAACAAAAAAGATATGTATGAAAGCTGGGGTGAGAAACTGTTGACTCCTACAAGTTATGATCCTAAGAAGGATTTCTTTAATACCGGAACAAACTTTATTAATTCGGTTACGTTGACCACCGGTACGAAATCGAATCAGACTTTTGCTTCTGTTTCTTCTACCAATTCCAAAGGTATTGTGCCTAATAATGAATATGATCGTTTGAATTTCACAATCCGTAATACGGCAACTTTCCTTAATGATAAATTACAACTCGATTTAGGTGCGTCGTATGTGAAACAGAAAGACAAGAATATGGTATCGCAAGGACAATATTGGAATCCGGTGATGGCCGCCTATTTGTTCCCTCGTGGTGAAGACTTTGATGGAATTAAGTCATTCGAACATTTCGATGAAAGCCGTCAACTTCCGGTTCAGTATTGGCCGGTGGCAGATCCGGTATATGCTTCACAGAACCCTTACTGGACTGCTTATCGCAATGTAGCTACGAATGAAAAGAGTCGTTATATGTTCAACGTAGGGTTGACTTATAATATTACCGATTGGTTGAATGCGACAGCCCGTTTCAGAATGGATGACACACATGTATTGTTTGAACGCAAGATTTACGCTTCATCCGACGATAAATTTGCGGAAGGAAAGAAAGGACTGTATGGATACAATAACTATGAAGACCGTCAGGAATATGCCGACTTTATGTTGAACGTAAATAAACATATAGCTGATTTCAGTATTTCTGCCAATGCGGGTTGGAACTATTCTAACTATTGGGCATTGGAGAGAGGATACAAAGGGACATTATTGGGAGTGCCCAATAAATTTGCGGCTTCTAATATCGATCCGGCTAATGGTCGTATCTCAGAAAAGGGTGGTGATAGTCGTGTACGTAATCATGCTGTTTTTGCCAATTTGGAACTTGGTTGGAAGAGTATGCTTTATTTGACGCTGACCGGACGTAATGACTGGAATTCACGTTTGGTGAATACCGATGAAGAATCTTTTTTCTATCCCTCAATCGGTCTGTCCGGGATTATTTCCGAGATGGTCAAATTGCCCGAATTTATCTCGTACCTGAAAGTTCGCGGTTCGTATACGGAAGTCGGTGCGCCTGTATCCCGTTCGGGACTGACTCCGGGTACGGTAACTACCCCTATTGTGGGTGGTGCATTAGATCCTACCGGTATCTATCCGTTTACTGATTTCAAGGCAGAGCGTACAAAGTCATACGAATTTGGATTAAGTCTGAAGTTGTGGAATAAATTAAGTGCGGAGGTAACCTACTATCATTCTAATACATACAATCAGACCTTCTTGGGTGATCTTCCGGAATATACCGGATACAAGCAGATTTATTTGCAGGCCGGTAATGTGGAAAATCGTGGTTGGGAGGCTTCATTAAGCTATTCCGATCAGTTTAAGTTCGGATTAGGAATCTCTTCAACATTGACATTCTCTCGTAATATAAACGAGATTAAGGAGATGGTTGAAAACTATCATACGGATTTGATGGATGAACCGATTAATATTCCGGAGGTTTTGAAGGATGGTGGTCGTGTCATCTTGAAAGAAGGCGGAAGTATCCACGATATTTATGCCAACACCTTCTTAAAGAAAGACCACTTGGGATATGTTGAGGTAAAGAGCGACGGAACCTTTGGAATGGAAAAGGGGGAACCTGTTTATTTGGGAAAAACTTCTCCTGACTTTAATATGGGATGGAGTAATATGTTGACATACAAAGGCTTTGGACTCGGATTCCAAATCAACGGGCGTTTTGGTGGTGTGGTGACCTCTTCTACAGAGGCATTGCTTGATCGTTACGGTGTGTCCAAACGTTCGGCTGAGGCTCGTGAAGCGGGAGGAGTATTGTTGAAGGGACAAGGTCTGGTAGATGCGAAGTCTTATTATCAGATGACAGGTACGGGAAATTATGAAACTTCCGGTTACTATGTATACAGTGCCACCAATATTCGTTTGCAAGAACTTACCTTTAGCTATACTATGCCTAATAAGTGGTTTGGTAACGTGTTGAAAGATGTTACAGTTTCGTTTATAGCCAACAATCCTTGGATGTTGTATTGCGAAGCTCCGTTCGATCCGGAACTGACTCCTTCCACTAGTACTTACGGACAAGGTAATGATTATTTTATGCAACCGAGTGTTCGTAGCTTTGGCTTCGGTATTAAATTTAAATTATAATACACCTTCTTTATTATGAGAAAAATGAATCATTTTAAACTATTAGCGGTGATATGCGCAATGGCGCTATTTGCCTCATGCAATTTTGAAGAAATCAATACCAACCAATTTGAGATGAGCGACGGAGAAGGTGCGATGGATGGTTTTGAAGTCGGAGGGCTGATTACAGCTATGCAACGGACAGTGATTCCCGTAGGCACACAGGCTGATGATACAGATGTTATCAATGAATATCAAATAGCTTATCATCTGCGGCCGATAATTGGAGTGGATTTTTTGGCGAGAACAACAGTAACGGTTGGAACGCAGGTAGTAACAATACTACTTATTATTTGTTGGACAATTGGATAAAAGCGACCTATACACAGTCTTATACCAATGCTCTTGATCCTTGGAAGAAATTGAAAATAGCGTCCGAGAAAAATGGTACGCCCGAAGTCTTTGCTTTGGCTCAAATTCTGAAGATTTCCGCTTGGCACAAGACACTTGAAAGTTTCGGTCCGATGCCTTATTCTCATGCGGCGGACGCTACAATGAACATTCCGTTCGATTCGGAGAAAGAGGTGTATACGGCGATGTTTGAAGAATTGACCGCAGCCATTGAAGAATTAACGGAAAAGGCGGAAAATGGGGTGAATGTAATGGGCGCTTATGATGCGGTATATGCCGGAGATGCTACCAAATGGGTGAAATACGGCAATTCGCTGATGCTTCGTTTGGCTATGCGTGTCCGCTTCGCTGATGCGGAACTGGCGAAAAAGTATGCTACTCAAGCAGTGAATCATTCTATTGGCGTGATGACGGCTAAGGATGATGCGGCTCAAATGAGTCAAGGAGCGGGTATGACTTTCCGCAACAACATTGAATGGTTGGCAGGCAACTATAATGAAGCTCGTATGGGTTCTTCCATCTTTCTTATCTGATGGGATATGAAGACCCGCGTTTGAGCGTTTATTTTTTGCCGATGGATGGTAATGCCTCTTATGGTGTTGAGGCTTTCGACGGAAAAACGTATCAAGCGGTGCCGGCAGGGCATGCCAATGCGCAGAATGACATCTACAAATCTTGCTCAAAGCCCAATATTCAAAGTGGAACTCCTACATATTGGCTGCGTGCATCGGAAGTTTATTTTTTGCGTGCGGAAGCAGCTTTAGTGTGGGAAGGTTTCGGCAGTGCGGATTCATGGTATAAACAGGGCATTGATATGTCTTTTCAGGAGAATGGTGTGACCGATCCTGTAGACGATTATATGAATTCCAATTTGTCACCTCGGGCATATGTTTTTTCCCATTATCAGTATGGGCAAACACTTTCTGCTCCGTGTGAGACTACTGCCAAGTTTGAAGGAACAACAGAGCAGAAGTTGGAAAAAATTATGATTCAGAAGTGGATTGCTTTGTTTCCTAACGGACAGGAAGCGTGGACGGAATGGAGAAGAACCGGTTATCCGAAGTTGAATGTCATTAAGACTTTGAAAGGAGCAGTGCAAGGCGCAACTCTTGAGGGCGGTATTCGCCGTATGATTTATCCCACCAGTTTTTCTCAGACTAACGAGGGAAAGGCTATTTATGAAGCAGCCTTGAAGTTGTTCAATAACGGTGCAGGTGGCGAAGATAAGTCTTCTACCCGTTTGTGGTGGGATTGTAAGAGATAACCTACATGTATCATTTTAATACAGATGAAGAATATGAAATCATTAAGAAAATTGTTATATATTATTCCATTGACAGGCATGATGGTAACTTCTTGCATGGATGTGGAGAATATTGAGATAGACCATATAGGCGGGTATGCCACAATGAACAATGCGGAGAGTGAGGCATATTATGCCAATCTGCGCGCCTATAAGGCGACTGCTTGGAATTACAATCGTCCCGTAGCTTTCGGATGGTATTCCAATTGGGCGCCTGCTGGAGCTTATCGAAGAGGATATCTCTCTGCTATGCCCGATAGTATGGATTTTGTTTCAATGTGGAGTGGCGCTCCAGGACGTTATGAAATCACTCCGGAGCAGAAGGCAGATAAAGAGTTTGTGCAAAAGGTGAAAGGAACGAAACTGTTGCAGGTAAGTCTGCTTTCTTATCTTGGTAAGGGTGCGACACCAAATTCGGTATACCTCGAAGTGGAAAAACAAGCGGAGGAAGAAGGCTGGTCGGCGGCTCAATTGGAAACGGCGAAGAAACAAGCCCGTTGGAAATATTGGGGATTTGAAGGTCAGTTTGAAAGTGAAAACCATTATGCATGTCTGGCGAAGTTTGCCAAAGCTCTGTGCGATTCTTTGTATGCAAACGAATGGGACGGTTATGATGTAGACTGGGAAATCGGTAGTGGTGTGTTTGATATGGATGGCACATTGAGTCAGAATAAGCATTTGATTCATTTGGTTAAAGAAATGAATAATTACATTGGCCCGAAAAGCGATCCGGAAGGTAAAGGACATAAAATGATCTGTATTGATGGAAATATTTATGGGCTTACCCATGAATTGGATGAGTATGTCGATTATTGGATTATACAAAGTTATGGTAGTTCCAATCCCGGTTTTGATGGTTATGGCGTTGATCCTAAGAAAATAATCTGCACAGAGAACTTTGAAAAGTATGCCACTAATGGAGGTCAATTGCTGAAGCAGGCAGCTGCTATGCCGCGAGAAGGTTATAAAGGTGGAGTAGGAGCTTATCGCTTCGATAATGATTATGACAATACGCCAAATTATAAATGGATGCGTCAGGCTATTCAAATCAATCAGCGGGTTTTCAATGAATGGAAAGCGAAACAAAACGAAGCGGAAAATAAACCGCAGGAATAAGTGGACTTATAAAATTCTAAAACAGTAAAAAGATGATGAATAAACATATATTCTATTATTTGATGGTAGGTAGTATGGCGTTATTGTTGGGCGCTTGCAACGACAGCATGAATGACCTGCTGGAGCCTAAGGTTTATTTCGAAAGCAAGGAATATAATTTCTCGGTGGAAGATGAAATGGATGTAATGACATTTGATCTGGTTTCAAGACTCTCGTCAGCAACTTCCTCTCAGGTAGACGTATCATATAGTGTAGCCGAACCAAGTGTAGTAGACGAATACAATGCAAAGTATGGCACAAATTATGAGATGCTTGATGTTTCGCAGGTAAAGCTAAGCAGTACGACATCTTCTATTTCGAGTGGAAAATTGTATGCGGATAATGTAGAAGTCGAACTTTCCGGGTTAGAAGCCTTGAAAGCCGGGAACTCGTATGTTTTGCCTATGCGGGTGCATTCGTCTTCGGTGTCGACTCTTTCCGGAACAAACATTGCATATTTCTTTTTCTCCAAACCGTTGAAAATTACCAAAGCTGGTAACTTCAGTAATCACTATATTTCTGTGAAGTTCCCTGTCGGTACTTTCTTCTCGTCATTCACTTACGAAGCATTGATTAATGTGGATTATTTCCTCGATAATAATACGATTATGGGAACTGAAGGTGTGATGATCCTCCGTATCGGTGATGCGGGAGGAGGAATTACTCCTAAAGATTATTTGGAAGTGGCCGGAAGACAGAACTACCGTGTAACGAAACCGTTGTTAACAAATCGTTGGTATCATGTAGCGTTGACTTATGATCAACCGACAGGAAAAACAGGCATTTATGTAAATGGTGAGAAATGGGCTGGTTCAGATTGGGGGATTGACGGTTTTGATCCGAATTCGGATATGGGTTTTTATATTGGTAGAATCTATGGTTTTAAATGGGGTGAACGTCCATTCCATGGTAAAATGAGTGAAGTCCGTGTTTGGAGTGTAGCCCGTACGGAAAATCAACTTAAGCAGAATATGCTGGGTGTTGACCCTGCTTCAGAAGGCTTGGCACTTTATTATAAACTAGACGGATCGGAGACTCAGGAAGGTGGAGTTATCAAAGATGCCACAGGGCGTATAAACGGTACTACAAATGGAATTACTATTAAGACGTTGGATGCTCCGATAGCTATCAATTAATGGAACACACAAATTTGTGAGAGATTTTGCTCTTTGCATTTTTGAATATGAGTGAAAGCCTGCTTACTGAAAAGATAATATTCTTTGGGTAAGCAGGTTTCTTTTATTTATGTTTGTTTTATGAAGAAGTTACTATTTCCCCTGTTTATATCTTTTCCATCTAAATGTTTTTGCCAGTACCTTTATACATATAATTTATGCGGTTCATGTAAACCAATATGTAAACCGGAAAAATACGAATAAAATCTGTTGAATCCATAAAGCGAAGATATTACGGAGAAAGCTTTCTACTGTAATTATGATCTTTTTAGGGAACTTTTCAGATAATGATTGGCGCTGCTTCCAATGACATAAGATTACAGACGAAGGTGGAGATAAAATAGGAGATATTATCTTTGGCAGTTCGATATGTTCTAAGTACATTTGTTTCTGATAAAAGAAATGAATGTTCAAGATGAATATGGAAGAAAGTAATAACGGAAGCAAGAAACTGCAAATACGCAATAGTACGGCTGAATTTCTTATTTTTCAGATAGAGAATAAAGAAGAAGGCATTGAAGTGCTTTATCAGGACGAAACTTTGTGGCTGACGCAGAAGACGATGTCGATATTGTTCGATGTTGATATACGCACAATTAATGAACATTTGAAAAATATATATTCGCAAGGAGAAGTAGATAAGAATACAACTATCCGGAAAAACCGGATAGTTCAAAAAGAAGGTAATCGGAATATTTCTCGTGAAGTTTTTATTTATAGTCTTGATGCCATCATTTCAGTCGGCTATCGCGTCAACTCCGTGCGCGCCACTCAATTTCGGCAATGGTGTACATTTATACTTCGGCAGTTTGCCATTCGTGGATATGTCATTGATAAAAAGCGAATGGAGAACGGATCATTCATCAATGAAGATTACTTTGAACATTTGCTTGCTGAAATCCGGGAAATACGATTGAGTGAGCGACGTTTCTACCAAAAGCTAACAGATATTTATGCTACCAGCATAGACTATAACCTCAATGCCCCGACCACACGTTTGTTTTTCAAAAAAGTCCAGAACAAAATGCACTATGCAGTTCATGGACACACGGCGGCAGAACTTATTGTAGAGCGTGCCGATGCAGAGAAGGAACACATGGGACTAACTACCTGGGAGAAAGCTCCTAACGGAAAGATTGTAAAAACAGATGTGTCGATAGCAAAGAATTATTTGAAAGAAGAAGAACTGGAGTCAATGGGACGGTTGGTCAATGCTTTTCTGGATTTGGCAGAAGACCGGGCAAAGCGGCATATTCCTATGACAATGGAAGATTGGGCAAAACGTATAGATAAATTCTTGGATAGCGATGACCGCCCCATATTAAATGATTCAGGAAAGATGTCTGCCGAACAAGCGAAAGATTATGCAGAAACCGAATTTGAGAAATACCGTATCTTTCAGGACCGTGTGTTTCAGTCTGATTTCGACAAGTTGAATACAACTCGAAGTAATACAAAGTAAGATTTACGACATACGCGGGTAAAAGGTGATGTTAGACTTTGATTTGGCGGAAATGTACGGAATAGAAAACAGGGTGCTAAAACAAGCTGTTAGACGTAATTTAAAAAGGTTCGAAGGTGAGGACTTTATGTTTGAACTCACGAGGGACGAACTTTCAAGATCACAAATTGTGACCTTGAACAAAGGAAGAGGCAGCAATTTTAAATATATGCCTTTTGCTTTTACGGAACTAGGCGTAGCAATGCTTAGTAGTGTTCTAAACTCTGATACTGCTATTGGAATAAACAGGGGTATAATGCGTGCTTTCGTTGCGGTTCGTCAGTTACTGTTAAACCCGCCGACCGATCCAGTATATGAACTTCAAAACGAAGTCAAGGAACTAAAGGAGTACATAGAGGAAGTATTTGCAGACTATAACGACATCAATGACGACACTCGGACGCAGTTAGAATTAATAAATCAGACGTTAGCCGAATTGCAGGCGCAAAAGGCTTTAGCAGATAAGCCGCGTAATCCTATCGGCTTCGTTACTCCCAAGAAGAAAGAGTAAATAGGCGGTCCGGTTGTTCCGTTGGCTATTCGTTGGTTGCTCTATTGGTTACATGGAGAGTTGGATGCAAATACAACTATTTAGAAAAACTTAATAGCTCAACAGAAAGGTGGAAGACAAGTATCCTGGAAATTTGAATCTCATAATGATTTGTACCTGTTTTATTGTCATACTGTCAGGAATACATTCAAGTGAATGAATATCAACGTTCTATCACCTGACAATAACCATTGATAATAGGCTGACAATAAAATATCCAGACTTTTATTGTCAGCCTTGCTTTTATCTCTTATGATAGCTTTATTACCTGATAAACAGTACCTTTATAAGTATGCTTCGAAGGAATACCGCATTTTTGCAGCAATCTCCCGAAGTGGTATACTTTGTTATCAGACAATGACATACCGCTTTTCTTCTTCAGATAATTCAATATTTCAACCGGAGTAAGAAATTCCCCTTCCTCTTTCGTTTGTGCAGTCTTGAAATACTGGTAAAACAATTGCAACATAGCCGGTGTCTGCTCAAACTCACGGTTGTTTTCCGTCATAATCTGCTCATCCTCACTGTCAAACCAGTAGCGTTCGCCATGATGAATCTCGTGCATGGCTTGTGCATAAAGCTGTTCATAATCTATCGGCTGTGTAGTGTCGATGTTTCCCGTCACTTCAATACAAATGAAACGGCGGCTTCCCGAAGGATCAGTCAGCAAATCCTTCTGATTGCTTGTGCCGATAAATGAAGCATACCGCTGCAATTCAAGTACCGAGCGACCGTGCGGTTTCCGTAGATTGACCACAGGCTTTTGAAGAATATGTTTCAGAAATCCTTGTTGTGGCAGCGTTATCTGGTCAAACTCATCGATATTGATGAGCGCAAACCGATTCAGATACAGTTCTGCATCCCGTTTATGGCTGAAATCAATGCTGTCTGTATAGTAAGCGCGAAGCGCAGGCGGAATCATTTCACGGCAGAAAGTTGATTTATGAGTTCCCTGTCGGCCCACTAATATGGGCGACGTATTGTTTGCGTGCATTTTATCTACCCCTCTCCAATGTGAAACCATATTCAGGAACCAACGGTGGAAAAGCAATTCCCAATGCGGATTTTTGCAAGGAACCCTGTTTGCCAAAGCATGAATACGGTCTTTGCCGTCCCAATGAGGCAGATGAAACAGGAACTCTTCCAACGGATTGTAGATTGGCACACGGTTGGAATGTAAGTATCGGTCTATGTCCCTGTCCCATACGCCAATACCTCGGATTGGGCATCAAGCATGATGCTGTTTTGTGCCCGTTTGTCAATAGGATGAAAATAAAACTGAAACGAGAAACGCTCCCGGTATTCCACTTCCCCGATCTGCGTATTATAACGGAACTCATAACGGCGATTCATAAATTCGTCCATCTGCAGGCTAAGGCGTTGCTCTTTAGTCAGGCAGCTGCCTTTGGGCACTCCCTTACATTCCTTATATACGTTTCTTATCATTTCGCGTATCAGCATCGGATTTTTTCTTTTGTAATAACGCATGATGGTTCGTCGGGTTACCTCCTCTTCCGGGATGCCGGAGTAGTAACAATTTTCGGCAAGCGGGACTACTAACGTTTGCAAATCATGATCGTTCCGGTGCCAGTCTGTTTCCATTTCTTCGAATGTCTTCCGCAATGCCGCTTCATAAAGCAATGCTACTGTATCTTCCGTGTCATACCCCGGCAGTGCTCGATTCAGTGGAGATGCTTCAGTGCTCGATTTCTCATGATAAGTCATCTCGCCGGGCATACCGATGGGTTGTGAAAGATAGAAAGGTACAGGAGTGGGACGGTAAATCAAGTCCGGATCATAACTAAGACGTGAGAATTGTTCCAGTTTCGGCTCTTTTAATAGAATGTTGAAGGGAAGTTGAGGCTGATAACATTTAATGGCAAGCCGGTAAGCATGTGCCTGAAACACTTCGGCTTCTTCCGTTGTTTGCGGTAAAGTACCGTCCGGACGGGTGAAGCAAGTCCATATCTTGACGCTTTTACCACTTGCACCCATAAAAGCCAGCATTGTTTGGGGAAGTTCGGCTGCCTTTTGCTTCACGATTTCCACCTCTGTCTTTCCGGCTAGCGGACCGATGGTCAGTTCTACAATGCCATTGTAGGTTTTCATTCGCTTCACTCCGTTCACTCGTCCGAAGGCTGCTGCGGGAATCACTCGTGGTAGTTTGTTGGCGAGGGAACAAGGCTCGTCGGGTAGAACAAAATGCAGGGCCTGACGTAATCCGGTTACCGGGCGGAGCTTGGTTTCTTTTTTCATTTTTTCTATCAGCAGGTCGATGTCTGTCACGCTTAGTGCCTCCGTATCTCCGTTTTCCCTGATTTGTGTAATCTTCATTTTTCTTCTCTTGATATTTAATGAGAGTAAGTGTTTGTTATTGGTTTCAAAGGTACGGATAAGGTACTTGTAAAACAAACTATTTGCGCTTTATCGCGATAAAGAATGTGTTTTCTTGTTATACTCTATTCAAGAAGGCGGACTTGAAACATTAACAAGTAAGTAAAGATATGCTCGCCACTGTGTATTGTTGCATAAAGACACCGTTATTCTTACGTTAACTTACCGGTATTGGTAGTTCGCCACGGCCGTGACGAGATCTTCCCACGGCCGTGGTAGGAATTCGTCACGGCTGTGGAAAGAAG
>NZ_QTMZ01000078.1:0-14262 GCF_003602935.1 Bacteroides sp. AM54-2NS | reverse complement strand
TTCACGACACAAAGGTACGCTTTTGTCCCGTGAATACCAAGCATAAACCCATAAATTTACTACAAATATGCTGTCAGACAATACTTTCTGCGGAATTGGGCATTTTGAGATAGATACATCAAATATCGGGACTCTGCATCTTCGATTTGGTGTAAAATTCCTGTTAAAATCTGTTTAACGGCATTTGTACACTATGATTACTTTGCCGTTGGACAATGCGTATCGAAAGTGTACAAGCTCTTTGCCGCTTTTGTGGCATCTGAATGTATGCCTAATCAGGATGTTACCTAAGTAATGTGACACGGAACAGTAGCCGGACAATGCGACAAGCGTCATATTGTACAATGTATGAAATTCGCTGATTTTCAAATCATTAAAGAGCTATAATGCAGGCAATTATATCGTCCTTTTTTAGCTGAATTACAAATCAAACCATATACATTTGCGACCGAAATTGATTAACAAGGCAATAAAATACAACGATTATGACGGAAAACAAAAACTCAAAAATGAACCTCGAACAGGAGCGCAGGATTGCGGAACTCCAAGAACGGGTGAACAGACTGGAGAACCTTTGCTATGCGGCCAAGGAAATATTGAATTTAGAGGAAGCGGCAACCTTTCTCGGTATTGCCAAAAGCACCCTTTACAAGATGACCCACTTGAACCAACTGCCGTACTTCAAGCCGTCCGGAAAACTCATCTTTTTTGAGAAGAAGAAACTCATTGAGTGGGTACGCGGCGCAAAGTCCATGTCCGTTGAAGAAATCAAGGAGGAAGCAGCCGCCAAGATTATGGAAATGAACGAAAGGCAGTAAAGCATTATTATTCACACTAAAATCAAAATAAAATGGAACAGACTAAGAACATGGAACAGACCGGAGCAGCTTCGGCCATCCACATCGAGAAAAAGAACGAGAACAGAAAACGTGAGGCAAGCGGAAAGGATGTACAAGCTATCCGCTCGTTTTTAGAAAGTCTGAGTGTTTACGAGGCGGACGCATTGCGTGTGGGCATTGCCATTGCAGACGGTAAAACCACCGCGGAAAACATTTCATCGGATGACCGCCTTGCGCTCAACCGTTATCTCAACAGCGGAAAGGACAACGAACGGATGACTGCGGACAATGCGCAGGCACATCGGTTGAACCGTGCGTTTCAACTATTGGAGCGTGTAGCGGAGTTTTGCGACAAGCGGCAATTAGTAACGGTGAATAGGTCGTTGCTATCCATCGCCGTGGATGCGGCAGACATCAGCCGAGCCGTTTCCTCACTTGACAAGCGTCCAGCACCGGGGCAACCGTTCCCCAATAGCACAGGCATCAGTGGCGCAGGAAAGTAACCGTATGCGGTTGGAAAATTCAAATGACCGATGAAAATCCACTATGGATATGGCTGCATCCCGTTCCTTTTTTTCCCTTATTTCGGATTGGAACACATTTAGTAACGGGTGTTGCTTATCAGCGAAACAGTTTTACGCTTGCGCATTACACAAAAGGATGAAGCCGTGCAGGGAACAACGAAAAACTAACAGTCAATTCCGTACATACTTTTGTACGGCTTCATTCCATTCTTACAACAGAAGCATCACATTTATATCACACTTATAGAAACAAAATTTTATGGACAAGGAAAAATACAGTTTCTTGAACCCGAAAGGGATTGAAACTTTTGCGTTCATCTTTTCGGGCAATGCACTACAATGGTTGCACGGAACAACAACCGATGACAACGGCAGGAAAATCGGCAACTTCACATTGTTTGGCGACCTCTTGGCAAGGATGGCTCTTGCGGACGGTACGGCCAAAGGTTTCTACAGACCGCTCACGCTGTCAGTCGGTCAGGCGCAGTATTCCGAAGAACAGCTTTCAACACAATGGAGCATGGGCAGGAAGCGCATCCGCCGCCTGTTGGACGAACTGGCAAGACTGGAACTCATAGACACCTCCCGTTCAAGGGTTGCGTCCGTGATGACTTTTCCATGCCTCCTGCAATGGATGACAAAGGATGGCAGCGTAGTTTCTAATCCGTTCATCCACAAACAAAGGGAAAGAATAGAACCGCTCTAAATGGTGGCAAACGGGCAGACTGGCTGATTTCCCGCTTTCCCGTTGTTCTCCAATCCGGCAAATCATCCGGCACACATAAGGCTTTCCGATGGCTAACGTAAGGGATGAATGGCGTGGAGCGTCAGCGTTGAGTTGCGAGATATGCGAGGTATTACCGCCTTCGGACGGTATTACCACGACACTCTCGCAACGGTCTGGCAGCCGTTGTCCTTGCCGCTCGCAGGCTCGCACCATCCCTTTTGTAGATACCGTATTATTCCATTTTAAGAACTTTTGTTTATGGCATATGAAGAAGATACTTCCAAGCAGCAATCCGAACAGGAAAAGCCTGTTGTAAGGCGTGACAAGGTGGTGGTCACCAAAGTCACGGAACAGGAGCTTACACAAATCAAAAGCACCGCCAACCAATGCGGCATGACCCGCAGCGACTTCATCCGTGCAAGGGCACTCGGCTATAAGCCAAGATTGAGGCTTTCCGATGCGGAATTGGATGGTTTGCGCCAGCTTGCGGCTTGCAGGACGGACATGGTGAACTTCGCCAACGCCCTGCATGGTTTGAGCGACAATGAGAAGGTAAAACTTTTCCGGCACCAGCCGACCATGCTTGACTGGTACGAGAAAGTGGCATATGTCACGAACCGTGTCACCGACTTCTTGCAGTCCGCACAGACGGCCAACAGCTATCCGGCAGGAACAACAAACGAAAATGCAAAGGAGGACTAAGCATGATAGCCAAGGCAAAGGCCGTAGCCCACGGCATTAGGGCAATGCTGTATGTGTCTGGTGAATCGAGGAACAAGAAGCATCCCGAAAGGATAATCCGTATCTGCGACAACTTCATGCCGCAGGGAATGGACGCGACAGGCATTTTTACGGAAATGAAGTTTGCCACGATGAACCATCCGAACATCAAGAACAATATCATTCGCATGGAGATAAGCCCGGCGATGGAGCATACCGAAAACTTCACTTTGGATGATTGGCGGGAACTGTGGCATGACTTCGCCGCCGCTTTCGACATGCAGGAAATCCGAGACAAGGACGGCAAGGTGGTTTCCGAGCAGACAAACATATCGGGCAGCAAGTCATCCGTCTGGCTGCATGAGGAATCCGACAGCAGAATACCCCATCTTCATGCCATCGTCAGCCGGATGGACGAAAACGGGAACATCAACAACGACCACGCCATACACCTCCGCGCACAACGGGCGGCGGAAATGATAGCCCGGCAAAGGGGATGGACTACGGCACAACACATACACGAAACCAACATCCCGAAAGTCAGTGCCGACTGCATGGAAGTCTTGCGCGAACTTGACAACTGGTCATGGGACGGCTACCAAGAAAGGCTTGCCGCCAAAGGTTACGAGTTATATTTGCGGAAAGATAAGAAAGATGTCATTCGTGGCTATGTGCTTCTTAAAGGCAACACGAAATTCAAGGCATCGGAACTTGGAAAGGGACGCAACCTGACCGCATCACGCATCAGGCAGACATGGGAAAAGCTACATTCCGGCAATGAGCAACAAGTCCGTCCGGCAACCAAACAGCCAGTTGTACCGACACCGAAACCATCCGTTCTTAATGGTACGGAACATAGGTCACAGCCATTTGTACAACATCGTAATCCTATATTCGAGGATTATACCACTTATAAATCCAATCACCAGCCCACAGAGTTTGAATATGACGGCGAGACCTATAAGCGTTATCTTCCAGACAAGGTGCTTGACTTCTTCAACTATGAGTTCGACTATCTGGAACTGGCCAACTGGCAAGCCCTGCAAACCTTGCGATGGCTTACTTCACTTTGATAGCATCACCCTACGAGGTGACATCGGGCGGCGGTGGCGGCGGTTCGCAGTCTGACTTGAAATGGGGGCGTGACCCGAAAGAGGATGAGATAGAGTTTGCCCGTAGATGTGCGCAGGCCGCTTCAAAGAGAATCGGCAGACATTCCAAAGGCGGAATAAAACGTAAATAAAAAACTAAAAAACAGAAATGCAATGAAACAACCCGATACGGCAGCACTCCGTGAGAGGCTTGCCAATTATACACCCGAAGATGAGTTGGAACAGGATAAGCAGGAACTTGACGGACTGACTCAGGAAGTCAACTGCCAGCTAATCGAGTTTCGCAATCTGCTGAAAGAAATCAATGCGCTCAAGGAAGAACTGCACGGCATACACGGTAGTTTGAAGCATACCGTCCAACGTGAACGAACTGCCTTCAATGCCTTGGTTGCGGCAAAAGACAGTGCGGACAATATCATGGACGGCATCAACCGTGCCATTGTCAAAGCAGAACAGCACACCGTCATCCGTGCCAAAATCGGTACCGATGAACTGGCGAAAGTGCATCAATGTACAGCCGACCATATCAAGACCGAAGAAGAACTGTTGGAGAAGCACTGTAAGAAAATGGCCAAACGCCTCCAAAGCAATGAAGGCATTTGGCTTTCTACACCGTGGCTCATATTCGTGGTGATAGTTTTGTCTGTAAGTTATCTTGCCGTAATTTTATGGGCTATATACAAAAGATGAGTTACACACTTTTACTTTCCCAATGATTTGAACATTTTGGTAATGCACCGCTTCTTTTGTTCCATATTGGGATGGACGTAAAGGTTGAGCGTAGTTGAAATGTTTGAATGACCCAACAATACGCTGACAGTTTTATAGTCACATCCGGCTTCAATACAACGGGTGGCGAAGCTGTGCCGCAGACCGTGATATTTCAGTTTGGGGATGTCGAGCTTCGCCATCAAACCATTGTAATAGTTACGATACGTGCGTGGTTCTGTTGGACGCTCATCATTAGTAAGCACATAAAAATCTTCATTGACCACCTTTTTCAACGGTTTAATCATAGACAACAACTCCTTGCTCATAGGAATTTCGCGGCAGGAGTTTTTTGTTTTGGGTGTGTTGATGACCAACTCCGTATGCTTTTTCTCACCCTCAATGATATAGATGCGTTCAATCGTGCGACTGACCGTTATTGTTCCATCTGCCACATTGATGTCGCTCCACTTCAAAGCGCATATTTCTCCAATGCGCAGCCCTGTACTAAGGCTGATATAAATTCCCAACCCAGTAAAGGTAAAGTGGCTCTGAATGTAGTTCAGAATCTTTCGGTGATTGGCGACAGACAGCACTTCCAGTTCCTTGCTGGTGGAGGTCGTGGGGTATTTTATATCCCATTCGTAGTAAGTCATCCATTCATTTTTAACTCCGAACTTCATCACCATTTTAAGGACTATCAGAATGTCCTTTACTGTTTTGACACTTAGGCCGTTTCCTAACTTTTGCAAGACGAATGCCTGCACTGCCTGTTCGTGGAGTGAATCACCGTCCCCGAAATATGGGAGGACGTGGTTCTCCAAGATTAACACATAAGCCGCCATCGTGGACTGCTTTACATAAGGCCGCTTGTACTCTTTCCAAGCTGCCGCAATTTCTCTAACTGTTTTATGAATCATGATTTCTAAATAATTGGTTCTTATAATTAGAGAAATATAGTGTGGTTAGTTCCGGCTTTGAGATTTCCAGAGTTTACGGAGGAGTGGGAGGAGCATTATTTAGCTGAATATTTAGATTTCAAGAACGGATTAAACCCCAGTGCTAATAAATTTGGTAGTGGTATAAAGTTCATATCTGTTATGGATATTCTGAATAATGACTTTATTACTTATGATTGCATCAGAACTTCTGTGGAAATAACACCAGAGGAACAAGTGGCATTTGCTGTTGAAAAGGGTGATATGCTGTTCCAACGAAGTTCTGAAACATTGGAGGATGTCGGTAGAGCGAATGTCTATATGGATGACCGACCAGCAGTGTTTGGTGGTTTTGTAATACGAGGGAAAAAGAAAGCTGAATACAATCCTATGTTCTTTCGGTATCTGTTAGCAAGTCCTTATGCTAGAAAAAAGGTTATTCCGATGGGCGCAGGTGCGCAACATTTTAATATCGGACAGGATGGGTTGAGCAAAGTAAAACTTCATTTCCCCATATTACAGGAGCAACAGAAAATAGCTGATTTATTGCGATTGATAAACGAGCGCATTTCTACTCAGAACAAAATCATTGAGGATTTGAAGAAACTAAAGTCTGCGATTAGTAAACAGGTATTTGCTCAAGAACCTAATGGATGGAGTAGATTAGACACTTTGTTCTCAAAAGGCAAGGCTGGTGGTACTCCGACATCCACAAATAAAGAATACTATAATGGAGAAATACCATTCTTGAGTATTAACGATATAACAAAACAAGGTAAGTATGTCCGATACACAGAAAATCATTTGAGCCAAAGTGGATTAGAAAACTCTTCGGCATGGGTAGTTCCAAAGTATAGTTTAATAATGTCAATGTACGCATCAGTTGGCTTGGTAACTATAAATGAAATACCTATTACTACAAGCCAGGCAATGTTTGCAATGCAACTCAAAGACAAAGATTTATTGGATTATCTGTACTACTACTTAGGTCAGTTTACAAGGAACTACACGCAGACCGTGAAACGGGCTGCTGACAACAAACGGCGGTATGCTCCCGGAGAGGGCAGCATACCGCCTGTTTTGTTGTCCGGGGTTTCCAAAGGGGTGCCCCCTTTGGCACACGACTTTGCTTGCAAAGTGTAGTGTGTTATACCTGCTGGCGTGGCTGACGGGGGAAACGGGGTGCGGTGCTTCTTGCGCCCCGTTTGCTCCGGCAGGAAAACAGGCTGAATTTTTGCGAATGGGAATGAGCAAAAAATCGGCCTGTTTTCAGAGAACGGCGGCAGGTATATGAAAGCCCCCGTCCCTCGTCCTACGCTCCGACTTGTGGACAAAGTGTCCCGAAGTTGTGGCCACACTCCCGGAAAAGTAGCAGGACAGCGGGCAACCGTCAAGGCTGAAATGAACGGGGTTACACCCGGCCTTGACCGCCGCCCGCCGCCCCGCTGGATGGGTGGACAAGGCGGCCAATCCCTCAAAGTGCTTGTCCGCGCTCTTTCTGATTTTGAGGTATTCAGTTTTTCAAAATTGAATAATCAAAATAAATTTTTTCGATTGAAAAAATTTTATTTGTTATCATCTTCAATGCCATATTTTTTCTTTTGCCGAATCACATAATTACTGATTTTTTCATCATATAGTGGATACTGGTAATCCAACTGGCATGCCACTCTGACGAAACCTCCCGGAACAATGCCATACATTGTTCAAAGGATTCCCACATATGGGGATAGGAATCCATATTATAAGTGGACATAAGTCGTTCCCACAATTCCTCTGGGACATATTGCTTCATAAATTTATAGTTTTTTCCCAAACTGAAATGAAATCCCTGTTTGATACCAATCAGCCAGGAAATCATGCGAAGCAATTCTTTTCGTACTATATCATTCATATGGTCAATAGCAAAAAGAATTTCTTTGCGGCATAAGCCCTTTACTACATATGTTGTAGTATTCCAAAATTCATTACAGCAATCGTCAAACATTCTTTGAGTAGGCTTCTGCAAGTGGTAGTCTATATCCGTTGGTATTGGCGGCTTTACGATACGGTTGTCTTTATCCAACAGTAACTTTACCAGTTTATCCCATGTAAAATACTCGTCTATCAGTTCCAGCGGCAGCAAAGTTAAATCTATCTTAACATCATCAGTAAACAGCATTAAATATGAAAATCCCTTTTCTACAGCTGGAAATAATTCCATATCTTCCGGCTTTTGCAGAATCAACCTTTCACCAAATATATCTAGCCATTTATCATCACTTGTGAAGCTGTCCATATCCGTAACAAAAAAAGTAATATCAAAATCCTGAAAATCATCAGGCGGAATATTTGTATTTGTTCTAGATCCTTCCAAAGTAACCATGCGAATGCGTTTGTCTGTTTTTGCAAAATTCAAAACAATATCATAAACTTCCTTTTCTGATCTCATTTTTATCTCCTCCAATTATTGAAATAGGTGTGAAGCCATTTTAGGGCTTTCCCGCCTTGATTACCCTTTAGCAAAGACGGGCGGGGCTGTCAACGGCGGCGCATGAAATGCGCCGTTCATCTTGACCGTTGACTGGCTCGGCTGGCTTTGCTATTTTTATCGAATTGCATATTGGTAAATTGCATTGATATGTACTTGGGTTGTATTCACGATTGGCACATTAACATCTTCGGGCTTTATGGCAAGTGGCAGCTCCGTACAGGCGAGAATGAGTGCATCTACATTTTCTTTTTCAATGTATTTATTTGCCAGTGCAATCATTTTCTCTTTATCACTAGGAATTACTATGCCATTCTCTAAATTGGGGTATATCAGTTTTCCTAATAGAGATATTATTTTTTCGCTATCGCCTTTACAAGTAACATCATCGGGCGGCGAAGTTCATCTTCCATACCCGGAATATCCATCATCTCTTTAGGCGGTTCTGCTTCCTCTACAACTTTAAGCTCAAACCCATTGTTCAGCAATCCCATTATAATCTGTGTAAGTGTGTGATGTTGTTTTACTACATCACATCCTAAAAAATGTGTATTTCGTTCTCCTGTTATAAAGTAATTATCAATCGCCCAATATTGCGGTTTCCCATCATCTGTATAAATCCAATCCTGCCCAACTCCTGCGGTAAAAACAGGGTGTTCGATATTAAAAAGAAAAATTCCACCTGGTTTTAATGTCCTATACACTTTTTGAAATATTTCCACTATGTCCTCTATATAGTGCAGAGCTAAATTAGATATAACACAATCCCATTCATTTTCTGGATAGTCATATTCCTCTAATCCGCTAATACGATATTCAATTTGATTTCCTGAATTGCGCTTTTGGGCTTCCTCAATCATTTTCTTACTTAAATCGATCCCTAATATTTTTGTAGCTCCTTGTTCTTCTGCGAACTTGCAGTGCCAGCCATATCCGCACCCCAAGTCAAGAACAGATTTTCCTTCTAACGAAGGAAACAAAGGTTTTAATTGATGCCATTCACCAGCAGCTTTTAACCCCTCTTTATCAATGACAATAACATTCCCTTGTGTTTCTTCAAGAATTGCTGATCGCAAACTCGTTTTCCCTGACCCTGGTTGCCCACCAAGTAAAAAAGCGGTTGGCGATTCAACCGCTTTTTTTCCTTGAACCAATTCTTCTAAATTATCATTTAAGCGATTTTCAAATTGTTTGTCAGTAAAATTGACTATATTTGCCATATTAAGCCACTTTCTCTTTATTCAAAACTTGTTTTGAATAGCGATTCATTGACCGCCAATACTCATGAACGGCTTGTAATTCTTCTAAAGAATAATCAAAAAGATTTACACGTTTTGCAAGCTTTAATTGGTTTAATAAATTGACTTCCAATAATTGAGAGTCATTTTTATTTAATTCATGATTCAAAACATAGTTTAATACTCGATTATAAACGCTTGCCGATAATTCGTTAATGATCTCTATTTCAAATGTTTTTTCATAAGTAACTGCCATTTCATTTTCACTCCTTTTAAAGTTTGTCAGGTAAATATTTCCGAATATATTCTTCTAAGGCTTTATCCATAACTTCTTTTACGTTTCCGCCATTCTTTGCTGTTTCGATTTTTATAATATGGTGCAAGTCAGCACGAACACGAACCGTCTTATCCCCCATAATATCTTTTTTTGCACTGATTGGTGTATCATTTCGTTTTGCTTTTTGTGCGCCTAAATTTCCCACAACCACTCACTTCTTTCTATTTCTTCTTACTCTTATTTTATCATCAACAATCACAAATCACAAGTGATTTGTGATTAATCACTTGTGATTTGTGATTCTATTCTTTTTCGTTTTCTAATTGAATGATTCGCTCAAGCATTTCAAAAAATACGTTCTCATACATAGATAAAATCAATATATCCCTTTTCTCCGATTTTTACAACGGCATTGTAGGACTTTCTATCTTTCGTTTTGATTCCTTTTACCAGGGTTTCTTTTCCCTCTAGTAATTCTTTTACATTTGTTTTGGTGAGTTTTTTCTTTCTAAAATGTTCAGCTAAAGTGAAGGTACATTCAGGATAATTTGAACAACCATAAAACGATTTTTTTAATACAATATTGTTGCCACACTTAGGACATTTTCCTACAAGGGGTCCCGAGCGCTTAGTGGGAATTTGTACCCCTTATCGATACAAATTCCCCGTAGGCGCTAGGGACCTCTTTAGCTCCTTGGAAGCTGTCAGTAGTATACCTAATAATTTATCTACATTCCCTTTAGTAACGTGTAACTTTCCAAATTTACAAAAGCGACTCATAGAATTATTTCCTCCCGTTAAATAATAGATAACTATTAAAAATAGACAATACTTGCTCATAAGTAACGGTACTTAAATTGTTTACTTTGGCGTGTTTCATTGCTTGATGAAACTGATTTTTAGTAAACAGTTGACGATATTCTCGATTGACCCATTTTGAAACAAAGTACGTATATAGCTTCCAATATTTATCTGGAACATCTGTGGTATGGCGGGTAAGTTTTATTAAGACACTGTTTACTTTTGGTTTAGGATGAAAGCATTCCGCTGGCAGCTTAAGCAATTGCTGAATCGAGACTTGAGTGTGCAAGAGCAACCCTAGTGTTCGGTGAATATCCAAGGTACCCTTGTAGAATCCTTCTTCAACAATCAGATAGATGTCAGACGCATGGCTTTCAAAAACCACTTTTTTAATAATTTGTGTGCTTAAATGGTAAGGAATACTCCCAACAATTTTATACCTCTGTTTGTTAGGGAATTGAAACTGTAGAATATCTTGGTGAATTAAAGTGACACGAGTATTCAGTTTTAATTTTTCTGACGATAAGTTGAATAGATGACTGTCTAATTCAATAGACGTTACCTGTTTACTTATTTTAGCCAGTTTCGTCGTTAAATGCCCTTTACCTGTTCCAATTTCGTAAACGGTATCGGTTTCTTTTAAATTCAATTGTTTTATTATTTGGTTGAGTACTTTTTCACTCGTTAAAAAGTTTTGAGAATATTTTATATTTTTGTTCATGTAATCACTCCTTCTTAATTACAAATTTTTAGCATCTAATTTAACTTCAATAGACTAAGAAGCTGTTTAAATTTTATTCAAAAATAATTTTATGGCAGCGATATGCAGCATGGCTTCGTGCGTATCGGCCTGTATTCATAGTCAATGGTCAGTCTCCTGAAGTTCTCGAGCCATGAGAAAGTGCGCTCGACAATCCATCTTTTCGGCAAGCATCTGTTGCGTCAAGCCGAGTTCCGTCATCCGTTTTGACATGGCGGCGGCAATCAACTGTGAATATTCCGCCCAATCCTTTTTATCCTGTTTCACACCAGTTTCCTGCTTTACGGCTTCCAAAGCCATACAAGGCATTTTATCTGTCGTTGTATTCATTGAAAGATTACCTTATCTTGTCTGGATGCAAAGGTAATACAATTATTCGAGAAAACACAACCAACGAGTTGTGTTTTTACAAAAATGATTTCTTCTCCATAAATATGAAACATTATAGGGAGTCGTTGATTTAGCGACCCCCTAAACAACTTCTACTTCAAATATAGGGGGATGTCATTTCAACAACCCCCTGTTTGGGCTATCATTCAAGTTAGAACACACCGTTTGTCAGGTTCATTGCTTCAACTTTCTTTTCCATTTTCACCTTTGCGTAAACCTGCGTTGACGCGATGCTGCCATGCCCCAAAATCTTGCTGACTGAGTAGAGTTCCGCACCTGCCGTTATCGCCAGCGTTGCCGCCGAATGGCGGCTGCTGTGATAGGTGAAATCCTTTTCTATCCCTGCCTTGTCCTTGATGCGGCGCACGTACTTTGCCACGTTGTCGGGCTTCTTCACCAACGGGAAGATGATGCCGTCCTCTCCGTTTTCGGGGCGTGGAGGAAGCAACGATAGAGCCAACGCATTGAGCGGTACGGCAACTGGCCGCTTGGTCTTGTGCTGGATGACCGACACCGTTTGTACGCCGTTTACGTCCTTGATGTCGCTCCACCGCAGCCGTTGCATGTCGCCGAGCCTAAGCCCCGTCATGCACGAGAAGCCGAAAGCCCTTTGCACGACTTCTTCCATATAGGTTTGCGGCTCTACGGCAAGAAAGCGTTTCAGTTCGTCAGCCGTCAGGTATTCGCGGTGCTTGTCCGGCGCATGGAAACGCTCCTCCCTTGTAAGTTCCTGAACGGGATTGGAAGCCATCAGTCCGTCACGCACGGCCTTGTTGAAGATGGCCTTTACCGTTTCCTCAAACAGTACGAGGGTGTAAGCCGCCAGTCTGCCGCCATTTGCCTTTATCTGTTTACGGTTGCGGTAATTGCGCATATACCCGAATAGGCCGCTTACCAAATCCCTATCCACGTCTTTCAGCAGGACATCCGTTTTCTTGGCTCGTTTCAAATAAGTCTCAATCCGTCTGCGCACAACGTCCTTGTGCTGTATCATCTTTGGGCAGTTCCCGTCCAGCATGGCGCAACGCACATAGTCGTCACACCACTGGAGCCAGGTCATGGTCTTGGCCGCTTCGTTTTCTTCCGTCTTTTGCTTCTTCTCGAATGACGGAGGGGTAAGGATGCGCTGCGCCTGTATCTCCTGCGCCTTTCGGTAGGTCTGCTCGTTGAGTTTCCTTGCATTGGGCGCATCATCGGGTACAAGGTACAGGTGCAGGTTTTCTCTTTTGCGGAAGCCCGTTTCGTAGTATTCCAGATACAGGCTGCGGTTTCCGGCAGTCAACATTCTCACTTTGATTTCCACTTTCATAAAATTCTTCCTTTCGATTTTTGTTATACAAACATATTGTTCACGAGGTTCATAGTCTCGATTTTCTTCTTATCCACTATCTTGGCATAGACTTCGGTCATGCGGATGCTTCGGTGTCCGAGTATCTTGCTCACCGTGTAGAGGTCTGCGCCGAGGGTCAGCAACAGGTCGCCGCCGTATGCCTGCTACAATGGTAGGTGATGTGCTTCTGTATTCCGGCCTCCTGCATCCATTCGCCCAACACTACTTCCACCGTGGTAGAGGTGATGCGCAACTGATGGAAAACCCGGTCGTCATCCTTTGACTTTCGGGGCATCCATTTCAAGGCTTCATTGGAGAGCGGTATCGTCACCGTGTTCTTGGTTTTCACCTGCTGATGCTCGATGTAGAGCGTCTTCCCGTCCGCCGCCGTGTGTATCTCGCTCCATTTCAAGGTCATCATGTCGCTGTACCGTAACCCGGTGAAACAGGAAAACAGAAATGCCTTTTTCACAATGTCGTAGCGGCACGGCGTGGCCATCAGTTGACGAAGTTCCTCAATGGTCAGGAACTCACGCATGGCGCTCAGCTTCTGCGGCTTCTCCTTTGTTTCCAACAGTTTGAAAGGATTGCGGTCTAACATTCCCTCGCTTACGGCCTTGTTCAGCGCAGCGGCAAGGCGGTTCATAAAGATGCGGCAGGTCGTACTGCTCAACGTCTTTTTGCCTTGGTTGAACGTGCAGGTTTTCAGAAAGGCGATGAAGCCCTTGCAGAAATCCTTGTCAACCTCTTTTAGGGCGAGGGTCGGCTTGCTATATATAATAGGTATTCTTCCACCCTTGCCTGTGCGTTCCGCTTCGACCTCATGCTGGCCGGACTTAGCCCATTTTCCTCGGCGGTGTACTTCGCCACCCATGCGCTGAGCGTCATCCGTGCCTTTTTCACGTCCTCCCAGTTCACAAGACCCTTTTCCTGAATGTCGAGGATGCGTTGCGCCTTGATTTGCTCGGCCAGCTTGCGCGTGTTCCTGTTCTGCAACTTGGCGGCGGCATCCGTTTCAGGCACGAGGTAGAGTTTCAGACCCTCTTTCTTCCTTGCGCCACGATAGTACATGTCGAGATACAGGCTTACATTGCCATCGTTGAGCCTCTTTTCTCGTATGCGGACAGGCTCCTTGATTTTGATTTCTTTCTTCTTTCGTCCCATTTTCTTTTCTGTGCTATCCGATTCTTGGATTTGTTACTATATTGTATATCAGTCACTTGCAAGCGCAACAAAGATAATTCACGGCGGGACAAAAACGGGACAAAAAGCGTGCTTTTATATCCCAAATTAGGCAAATATAACTATCCAATCAAAAAACGGCCTCTATTCATAATTAACTATAAATCAGTGCTATTTGGCAGATTACGTTAGATATGTTTTCCTATGGTTTTACACATCTGGAGTAATTGGTGGTTACTGGTGGAT
>NZ_QTMZ01000077.1:0-14577 GCF_003602935.1 Bacteroides sp. AM54-2NS | reverse complement strand
ATCGTATGCACTCTCAAACCATACAATTTCGCTTGCTTTATCCAACGGCTCGCCCGTGAGGTTGGCAATCCACAGTCCTTCACTGCTGTTGCTTCCTTCTGCCTTGCCCTTGTAACCGCCGCTACCGTCCATCTTCGGTCGTCCTCGTTCCTCAAAGCCCACAGTCTTGTCGGGTGTCTTGGGCAGTACAAGCGGAAAGGCAAGGTTGGCAAAGGTAAGTCCATCCGTCCGATGCTTAGTAGCCAGACAGAAATGCCGATGAAAAGCATACTGCGTATAGAGGTCGATGCCTCGGAACTTAAAATAGGGATAAAACCTTTTCTGCGTTTCCCTGTCCTGCGGATTGAACTTGTGGATGTCGTAGTCATTCAGGTTGAATGGCTTTCCGTCCTTTCTTGGTTCTGTAATCTTCGATGGTCTGTCCTCTATGGGTTGGTTGAGCAGTCGGTTGCAGACGAGGTTGACGAGTCGGTCAGGAGACATTCCCACCTTGTTCTCTGAAAACATTTCTGGATGCTCCTTGATGAACGAAATGACATTATACACCTTCTGCTGCGGTGGTTGGAAGCAACATTTCCCATTCTGCGTGACAATGAACTTATCACCACGCACCCGTCTGCCCTCACTGTCAGTACGCACATACGACGGATAACGCAAGCCATCTCTCTTGTTCAGATGATACCCTGCGTCCACCAGTACTTCCTGTATGCTCAACCTGTCCAGAAAGTCATCGTATGTCAGTTCACTACTCATTATAAATTATAAATTGTAAATTATACATTGTTAATATCCTCTCCTTATCTCCGTGGCAACATGATTTGCTTCTGCCTCAAAGTACCTTGCCGCAATCTCCTGTGGCGAATCCACTCCCGGTTTGAAGTAAGGACGTGGACCGCATGATGCTCTGCATAGAACTCCGGGGCTGGATGGTGATGATGGTGGCTTATGTCATGCGCCACCTCTGCTGTAACGACTGCTCCTGCCGTCAGAGCCGCCAATATCTTCGTGCCCAGTCCGGCGTTGGTTTCGGGGCGTGTCTTCATATCCACTTCACTGAAAACCTTGGAGAAGAGTTTCATGCGATGGTAGTCATCCACCGCCAAGAACTTGTCGTAGTCCTTCTGCTTGATTTCGTGCGTGATGGCTTCTCCATTGATAATGGCGGTCATGCGATACTTATCTTCGCCTTTCTTATCTCCCTCCATCGGAGGCACTTTCTCCACCATGATGTCACCGACTTTCACTTCACGCCCATGCGCTCCCTCACGATACCAACCCTTGTTCTCATTAATCAAGGCAAGGTCTTCACCTCTCACCATGGCATCGCCTTGCAACACGTCACGTCTGACAGTCTCGTCCTCTTCCAACGGAAGCAACCGTTCCTCGTCTTGTTGCTGACGCTGCTGCAACTCCTGTTCAAGTTCGGGATGCAGATGCAGGTCGATGCGCTCCTTGCTATTCAGTGTGTCCATCAGGATTTTGTCAGCAAAGTCGTCCTTGATGATGCCATTCAGCAGTTCCAAGCGTTGAACGACGGGCACTTCCTTGATGGAGTTGGAGGTGAGTTTCTTCAGTTCCTCATCTGTCAGGTCATACACCATGTCGGCATTGACGCTGTTCGACTGAATGGTCAGCGTCTTCGCATTCTCATCAATGATGATGCCATGCGATGCCAGACACTCCTGCCACTTCTCATTGGTGAAATAGACAGGCGAGGTAATCAGTTCCTTATAAGGCTTGGCTGGCTCCGTGCTTCTCGTGCGGCTGATGGAAGGCATTATGATTCCCTCCAAATCTTTCAGCACATCCTGTTGCTGAGGGCTATAACTCTGTTGCTGTCCCTTATAATAGAACCCATAACCGCCGCTCTGCAATTCGCCAGGCTTCATTCTGCCGTCCCAACGTTCAGGCACAATCGGGGCTTCGGGGAAGAACAATCGTCCTCCAACTCTGCGAAGATGGAATCCCTCCTGACTGCGTGGTGTCCAACCTAAAAAGGGTGGTGGCATATCGATGCGCCCCATCCGTCCATACTCGCCGATACCAACACGATAGCCGTGCAGCCCCATAGCTACACGACCGTTGGCATTGCGTGCATGAACGAAGTTCTTGGGCATATAGAAGTCGTTGCCCACAATGCCCGTAAAGGTATTGTAGGCTAACTTGTTGGCATGATTCGTACCCCAGTCGGTCAGAGCCAACATCTGCTTCTCGGTGATGTTATAGGTAAGCAGCGGACTGTCATGCCCTTGCACCACAAGCTGATAGCCGCTGCCATTACTCACCACATGAGCCTGCATACCATTGCGCATGAGCAAGTCACGCATCTCTGGTTGCAGGTCCATCTGTTGGGGATTCGTATTCTTTCTTATCGCCATACTTATTCTTCACTCTTCACTCTTCATTCTTCACTCTTCATTTATCATGCTTCACCGTTCTCTATTGCCTTCTCCAGTTCCTCATCTTTGTGATGGACAAACTGCTCCGCACTCTCTTCACAAATGCAGAGTCCGTTGTTCAGACAATAGCTCTCATATTCTTCCTGCCATTCAGCAGAATGATGGTTGACATACTCCAACCAACCGTACTCGCCGCTCTGTATCTTCTCGACGAGCACATCCTCTGGATAATATTTATTTGATGCCATATACTTATTATATTATGTGTAGATTATTTGTGCATGGAAAAAGAGGCGCGGTTGCGCTCTCCATTCTTCTTCTGCTCATTCCAAAGTTCTTCCGTGTATTCCTCTTCAGGCACATAGTCAAGATTACCGTCATCGCCCATTACCCAACAGCCATAGCACCCGAAGGTGTATTTGTCCCACTCTCGCTTGGTGTTCTCCTTCCACTTCTGACTGTCGCCTTGATTAATCCTTATGCCGGTCTTATCGTTCAGGTCAATACCCACCGTCACCTGTTCGTCCTCCATGATGAGCGTGAGCGGCTCACCCTTCTGCATCACGGTCAGTTCTGCCGAACTCAGTTTCAGTTCATCCTTCAGCACCTCCAAGTTGCGCCCGATGACAGGCGTAGGTACCGACATCACCTGATTGGTCTCCGTGTCAATCTGCACGAAAGCCTTGCTGCTCCTGCCATCAGCATCCTTAACATCGGCAAGGATAGCCTTTCCAGCCAGCAAGTCCTCCTGCTGTTCCTGAGTAAAAGCCTCCAATGGTGATTTCTCCAACTGCGGATAGAAGACCACATCCACCTTGCCGTCCTCCATACGGACCAACGCAAATCGGGTGCGGCTCTTCAATGTCTCGCCCTCATCATTATTCACCTGAATGGGCAGCAACGGTGAACGTCGTCCCTGACCAATATCTTCCAACGCCCACATGGGCAGGTCTTCAATCTTCTCTTGTGTGAGACCAAAACGAGCCAGTGTCTGATAAGGCACCTCGCTCTCTTCAAATCGTACTTGCTTCATACTTTAACTTTGAATTTGAAATTAAACTCATGCAAAGTTATATACCTATTCAGAGACAAGCAGAATTGCATAAGATAATGCGTGTTATTTTTGACGATTATTATTATTTGAGTTTGATTTCTGCTCAAAAATCAAACTCGATTGCTATATTATGTTACAATCTTCTTGTCTTCCCTTTGTTCTTTATGCCAGTCAAAGAATTGCTTGTTACTTTTGCACCATGAAACGATTTCTACTCATCACAATAGCAGCAATATTCTGTTCATCAGCAACAGTATGCGCTCAGTTCAATACCGTCACACAGACTAAGGTACACCGCAAGGCTGTGCCAAAAACGACGCAGTCGCAACATCCGAACAACTGCCTCCGTGCTCGCCGCATCAGCGGCGAGACTCTCTTGCCTTTGCCCCATTACAAACCCAAACGGAGCAGACCGACCGCCACACGGCACTTGTCAGTCCACTCCGTCATATCTCTGTCACCAGCCCTTTCGGCTACCGCAGAGACCCATTTACAAAAAGAAAAGCCCTACACAACGGGCTTGATTTGAAGGCAAATTACGAACCCACATACGCCATGATGCACGGCGAGGTCATCAAGGTAGGCAAGGACAAACGTTCAGGCCTCTATGTCACCCTCCGTCACGGCGACTTCACCGTCAGCTATTGCCACCTCTCCCAAACTCTCGTCACCAAAGGCACCCACGTCCGTCCCGGCATCATCATCGCGCTGACAGGCAACAGTGGTCGCAGTACTGGTCCCCACCTGCACCTCACACTCAAAGACACAAAAAAAGGACGAGCCATCGACCCGTCCATTCTTCTCAATCTTATCAAGCATCCACTCTAATAGAACGCCTTGTCTTTTGTCGTTCACATCACCCCTTCCGCATTGCAATAATGTCTTAAATATCTAATCCTCAACAATTTCTATTCTTGAAAAACAAGTGTTTTATTCACGAATATAATATGATTTCGTGAAAGATGTCATAAGATGATACTAATATCTATGCTATTTGTCAATAAAGAACCCGTTTCTATGCAGATATTCTGAAACGGTTAGTGTTCCAATCCCTATCTGCTCACACAACAAAGGAAGTTTCTTGAACAACTTACCGTCATTCTGCTGCCTTGTTTCCTCCGTCATTACTTGCATCTCTTCCAGATGGATAGCGTCCGAGTGTCGTACATTCAGTGCATAAATGATAATCTTAGCATCACCTGTTTTAAGGTATTCTTCCTTTTGCTCTATGTATTCTTCTTCAGTCAGTTCCTGCTTCTTCAGTCTTACACAGAAATTGTTGTCTATCATGTTGCTGAATCTCTCTGGGGCACATGGAAATAGATCCTTTGTCGGAATGACCAATTTCTTGTCTTTGAGGAAAGGCATCTTTTCAACTGCAATTCCTTTGGAGGTGCGTTTTGATTCATCCAGAATCACATCAAGTAGCATCAAATCCTTGCGGGAGAACGCCTCTTCCAGGAATGAGTACAACTGTCCGTCCTTATCCAAGGGAAGATAATTCTTGGCAATCATCACCAATGAGCATGTATCAACAACTATCGCCATAACTCCCTCTCAAAATTTGCTGGTTTGACATTGAGTCTCGAACAGAAAGTGGTCTCGTTGACCACTCCATTGAAATAGGCATATTGCATGGTTTTCAAGAATAGCGGAGAAATGATGGGCTTTGGTGTTCGCCCGCCTCTCTTCTCAGAGTTTTTCAACTTTTCCTGTTCCTCTCTTCTTCTGTATTCCTCTGCCAATTCACTCTTGACATTGCTGTAGCTCGAATAGCTGATTTTCCTGTCGATATACATCCTTGTATATAAGGCAAGACGGCTAATGTGCGTCCGTGCACTGATAGCCTTGAAGAGGTCAATGCAGTAGTCGTTACGGGAATCTACACATGCTATGTTAGCAAGTGTTTCTGCTTCTTGTCCCATAATGAACTGATATGCAAAATCATTGCACCATCTTTCGACATCACTGTATGAAGTCTGTGCCGAGATGTCCATCATGTCCACCGACTCCACTTCTTCAATCCCCAATAGACAATGCCCCAATTCATGCGCCAGAGTGAATATTTCTCGCTTGTAATGCTTATGATGCTTAAGCACTATCACATTGGGCTTAAGGTAAAAACCGTCAATGTTGGTTTTCTCTTTCTTGTTCCATGTCTCTATGTATTCAAAGACAAAAATGCCATGATCGGCGATTTTTTCTATCATCTTCACAAGAAACTGCCTATGATTGACAGTTTCCCCGGGATAAAAAAAATCTCTTGCACGTACGGCTACTGTCTTAGGGTCATCTTGTAGGGTGTAGTGTTCTATGTCAAACTTCACATCCAGTTGCGACAGTTTGTTGTATGCATCCAAAGCGTTTTTCAGACTCTCGAATCGGTTTACAGTACGGATCGACTCCAAGTTCAGCTCTGTTCCGAATGAGGTCTTGCGGAAGAAGATACTGCTGCTTGCATTGGTTGACAACTTAGAATAGTCTTGAAAGAAACTGACTTCTTTGTCGAATATCTCACCTATACGCTTCAACACCCCCAAATCAATAGAATCTCCACTGATGTCTGCGGCTCCTGTTATCCGTTTCCTGCCTTTGTTCAGAAGAGACAACAAGTCATCCACCGACATCTTGTATAATGCCAGCAGGTATTCTAAACGTTTCTTGTTAATCTCTACTTTCATATCAGCCTCGATTGAACTATTGTTGTTTTGATGCAAATGCTTAGGCACAATTTTGCGTTGCAAAATTACACATTTTCACTTAAATGGGCGAATTTTCATGCTGAATATCACTGGAATTTATGTTTATTTTGCTAAATCGCTACATTTTGCCACCAAAAAGACACAAAAATAGGACGAATCATCGACCCGTCCTTTTGTTTTTAGCCTTTTTCGTTCTAACCACAGCCTGCAATGTTATTCATCAACTGGTTCATCACTCGCATGTCTCATTTCGTAAACTGTCCATAAGGCTAACACACATTCAATGGCTATCACGGTAATGGCCGCAGTCATGCCCCACCAGTGGGCAATAAGCATAAAGATGCCAGCCTCAATGCACAACGCAAAGAGGATGGTAACAATAAGTGATAATATTCTATTCATTCTACGGTAACTGATTTAGCAAGGTTTCTTGGCTGGTCAACATTCCTATCCTTGTTGATGGCGATGTAATAGGCCAGCAACTGCAATGGGACGGAAACAACGAGAGGTGTAAGGCATTCGGGTACGTCGGGCACTTCAAGGCAATGGTCGGCGATGTCCTTCATTGCGTCATTGCCCTTGGTAATGATGGCGACAACCGTACCGCCACGCGCCTTCACCTGCCTTACATTACTGATTATCTTGTCATACAGCGAGTCCGTTGGAGCAATGACCACCGTGGGCATCTCGCTATCTACAAGTGCAATCGGTCCATGCTTCATTTCCGCAGCAGGATAACCCTCCGCATGGATATAGGATATTTCTTTCAGCTTCAACGCACCTTCAAGGGCGGTGGGGTAGTTGTACCCACGACCGAGATAAAGGAAGTTGCGGGCATAGGTGTATATCTTCGACAAGTTCTTGATTTTGTCAGCAAGTCCCAACACATCTTTTATATATAGGGGCATGTTCTTCAACTCCCGGACAATCCTCTCTACGGTTGCATCATCCACAGTACCACGCATCTGTCCCACGCAGAGGGCAAGCAGCATCAGCACCGTTACCTGTCCTGTAAAAGCCTTGGTAGAAGCCACACCTATCTCAGGTCCTACATGGATGTATGTCCCGGAATCCGTATTTCTTGGGATAGAGGCACCCACGACGTTGCAGATGCCATACACAAAAGCCCCCTTGCTCCGTGCCAACTGTATGGCGGCAACGGTTCCGAGCGGTCATACTTCCTTTGTAACTCCATACACTTCTCAAAGGAGAAGTCGGATGCCTCAAAAAGAGGCTGGATAAGGTGGGCGCATTCGTTCAGCAGTCCCTTGACGATGTGGATGTTCATCTCGTGGCAGTTTCGGCAAATTGCACTGTTGCAGTTGATATACCGATGACTGTTGATGAAGTCATCCACATAGCGGTCATACCGCTTGCCATTCAAAATCACATCCTGAAGATAGAGTTCTCTCGCTTCTAAGAGTAACTCAAACAATTCTTCTGCTACATCCTGTTCGGTAGCGAAGTGGGTCAGGTGTTGCTTCTCTTCAAAAAAAGAGAAGACTTTTTAATTTGTTTTTGCATACTAAATTACTTATTTATAAGTTTATGACGACTGAAATATAAAAATTACACAACATGGTTCAGTATTAGGTTATAATTCTTGTAAAGTTACATTCCTCCTCCCAACGCATGGTAAAGTTTAATTATACTTTGTATGCGTTCAAAACGAGTTTGTAACTGTTGCACTTCCGCTTCGAGAAGAGACTGTTTGGCGGTCAGCACTTCCAGATAGGTGGTATTGGAATGACGCATCAGCGATTCTGTCTTTCGCACAGCGTCGCATAATGTTTCAACCTGCCGAGCATTGATTTCAATTTGCGATTTTGCCGTCTGCCATGCGGTCAGAGCATCGTTCACTTCCTTTCCTGCGTTCAGTAATGATTGCCGGAACAACAGTTTGGCTTCTTCCTGACGGCTTTTGGCTATCTTCAAGTTGGCGATGTTTACGCCCCGGTTGAATAACGGCTGTGTCAGGGAACCGATGGCATTAAGTAACCATTGTCCGGGATTTACGATTACGCCACCGCCGTTATTAGTCCATCCAAGAATTCCCGAGAGGGTAATATTGGGATAGAAGGCGGCACGGGCCGCATTGGTGGCGTAGAATGCTTGCGCCAGTTCCATTTCAGCCTGACGCACGTCGGGACGGTTGGAAAGCAGTTGCAAAGGGACTCCGATCGAGACAGTATCGGGGAAAGCAGCCTCGGCCAGATCACTTCGTCCAATCGAGTGTGACGGCATGGCAAGTATCGCAGACAGGGCGTTTTCTGTTTCGGAAATACTCTTGCGTATGGATAACAGGGATGCTTCGAGTCGCATCACGTTCGCCTTTGCCTGCAATACGCCAGCCTCGTTTGATTTCCCCACTTTTTTCAACGCTTCAAGAGTGCGTACGGTAGTCCGCCAGTTCTCCAAAGTCCGGTTACTTATTGTCATTTGTGCGTCAAGCATGGCAAGGGTGTAGTAACTGTCTGCAATAGTGGCGACAAGCTGTGTCTGTACGGCCTGCCGGTAGGCACGGCTTCCTTGTAATGCGGCGGCTGCGCCACGCTTTGCCGCCGTAAGTTTGCCGAAGATGTCCAGTTCCCAGCTTGCCGACGCTCTCACATTATATGTCTTTGCCGTTGCTCCGTCATGTTTATTGGCATTACCTTCGGCAGTCAGTCCCAGTGATGGAAGATATGATAGTCTGGCAGTCATCAGGACGGCTTCTGCCGCTTCCACGCGTAACCGTGCCACATTGAGGTCTGCGTTCCGTTCAAGTCCGGTTTCAATCAAGGACTGGAGTTTCGGGTCGGTAAACATTTCCCGCCACGACAGGGACGCGATGGTCATTGTATCAATGTCCGCCGGCATGTCCCGATACAGATTCTCCGTTGAGAGGTCAGGGCGATGATACCGGCTGTATGTGCCACAGCCGGCAAGCATCCATCCCGACAATATGATATATATTACTGTCTTCTTCATTTAATTATGCTTAACACGTTCTTGGATATATTGGAATACAATAAACAATGACGGCACAAGGAACAACAGAGCCAAAGTACCTACAATCATTCCACCGATTACACCTGTGGCAAGCGAACGGCTGCCGTTGGCACCCACTCCGTGCGCCATCATCAGCGGGACAAGACCGAACACCATGGACAACACAGTCATCAATATGGGGCGCAGGCGGACTTTTGCCGCACTGTATGCCGCCTGTGCCAGCGTCATGCCTTCCGACCGCCGTTTACCGGCGTATTCGGTAAGCAGGATCGCTGTCTTGGCAAGCAGGCCTATAATCATGATAAGTCCGGTCTGCATGTAGATGTTGTTCTCCAGACCGAAGAGCCACGCAAACAGGAAACTGCCCATCAGTCCGCAAGGCACCGACAACAGAACCGCGAAGGGTATGAACACGCTCTCATACAAGGCGCACAGAATCAGATAGACCAGAACCATGCAGAGCAGGAATATAAGCGTGGCATTGTTGGTCGTCTTGCTTTCCTCACGCGAAATGCCGCCAAACTCGTATGTGTAATTTGACGGAAGCACTTCACGTGCCGTCTCGCCGATGGCTTCGAGCACCTGCCCCGAACTGTAGCCCTGAGCCGGAGACCCGCTAATCGAGATGGCGTTGAACAGGTTGAAACGGGTGAGGTCTGACGGGCCGTTGGTCTTGGTCAGGCGCACGAACCGGCTCAAAGGCGACATGCCGCCATCGGTGGCACGCACATACATGTGGTGCAGGGATTCCGCATTCACACGATATTCCGCCGGAGCCTGCATGGTCACATGGTAGAGCTTGGAGAACCGGTTGAAGTCGGAAACATATTGTCCGGTATAATAGCCCGACAATGTGGAAAGCACATCTGCGGGCGACACACCCGACTGTTCGCATTTGGCGGCATCGATATCCACCCAGTATTGCGGATAATCCGTGGCAAAGGAGGAATAGACTTCGCCGATTTCGGGTCGCTGCGACAAGGCTTCGACAAACTTGTCTGCCTCTTCCTTGAAGGCGGCGATGTTTCCGCCCGCCTTGTCCTGCAAATAAAGCTCGAAACCGTTTCCCATGCCGTACCCGGCAATCATCGGAGGCGACATGGCGAACACCGTGGCATCGGGAATATCCGAAGTGGCGGCATAAATCTTTCCGATGACATCATTGACCGACTGCCCCTCTCCCTTACGCTGCTCCCAGTCTTTGAGTGTCACGAAATACATCGCCTGCGAGGGACCGGAAGCGCTGAAAGAGAAACCGGCGACCGCACCGCTGTATTCAATCTCGCCGATGCTGTCGAGACGGCTGTTGATACGCTCCATCACCTTACTTGTCTGAGCCATGGATGTGCCGGGCTTCGTGTTCATGCTCACCATGACCGTCCCGGTGTCCTCTTCGGGAATAAGTCCCGTCTTTGTGACATTGACCAGCAGCACCAGCAACCCGAAAGAAATGCCTATGATGCTCCACAACAGCCATCGGCGATGGATAATGAACATCACTCCACGTACATAGCGTCGGCTCAGACGGTCGAAGACGGCATTGAACGCTTTACGGAAACGGGCTGCAAAATTGTTCTTGGTGTTGCCCTGCTCATCGATATAGGGTTTCAGCAGCAGCGCGCAAAGTGCCGGTGAGAGTGTGAAGGCATTGACTGCCGAGATTCCCACGGCAACAGCCATCGTGATACCGAACTGCGTGTAGAACGCTCCCGAAGTCCCGCCCATCATGGCAACGGGGAAAAACACTGCCATAAAGATGATGGTAGAGGTCAGGATAGCCGACGAAACGCCTTTCATGGCATCATCAGCCGCGAGAACCGCAGACTGATAGCCCTCGTCGAACTTCGCCTGCACCGCTTCCACCACCACAATGGCATCATCGACACAGTTCCGATGGCAAGCACAAGCGCGAACAGGGTGAGCAGGTTGACGGAGAAGCCGATCATGGACATCACGGCGAACGTACCGATAATGGAGACGAAAATGGATATCGTAGGAATAAGCGTGGACTTAATATCTTGCAAAAATACATATACCACCACGATAACCAGAAGTATCGCTTCAATAAGTGTCCGGATAACAGAATTGATGGAAGCATACAGGAACTTGTTGGTATCGGTAAGCACCACGAATTCCGTCCCTTCGGGCAAGTCCCGGCTGAGGTCGTCAAGCACTTCGTGAATCTCCTTGATGGTGCTTGAAGCATTGGACCCGGCTTTCTGGTTGATGAGCATCATGGCTGCCGGATGCCCGTTCACTTCGGAGGAATATTTGTAGTATTCATCGCCCAGTTCCACATCGGCAACCTCCTTCAGCCGAAGCACATTGCCGCCCGGCAGTGACTTGATGACCAACTCACCGAACTCTTCCGCGCCGGACAAGCGTCCGCGGTATTTCATCGTGTATTCATTGGCGGTAGGATGATTGGCACCGAAGGAGCCGGTGGCGGCCTCGATGTTCTGTCGTGCGAGTACGGTGGATATGTCATCGGGGATAAGCCCGTATTGCGCCATCTTGTCGGGACGCAGCCAAAGTCGCATGCTGTAGTTGGAACCGAACATCTGTGCCTTTCCCACGCCGCTGATACGTTTCAGCCTCGGCTCGACATTGATTTTCACGTAATTGTTCAGGAAGGTCTGGTCGAAGCGGTCATCGGGCGAATAGAGCGCGAAAGTCATCAGTTCGGCATTCTGCTGCTTTTCAGTGGTGACACCGGTCTTGGTGGCTTCCGCCGGAAGCTGGCTCAGCGCGCCGTTCACGCGGTTCTGCACGTTTACCGCCGCCATGTCCGCGTTGGTTCCCTGCTTGAAATAGATGTCGATGGAAGCATCGCCCGTATTCGATGCCGTGGAAGTCATATAGGTCATGTCTTCCACGCCGTTGATGGCTTCTTCCAGAGGGGTTATCACTGCCTTCTGCACAGTTTCAGCGTTTGCTCCAGGATAAGTTGCGGATACGTTGATGGTCGGAGGTGCGATGTCGGGGTATTGTTCCACCGGCAAGGAAAACATGGAAATCATGCCCAACAGTACAATCACCACCGAGATAACGCCCGAAAACACCGGGCGGTCTATAAAAAATCGCAGGTTCATTTCGTTTCGTTTTTAGGGGTTATGCTCATGCCTTCTCTCACCAGTCCCACGCCTTCGGCGACAATGGTGTCACCGACCGAAAGACCTTCTTTTACGATAAACCGGTTGCCGTCGTTCAGGCGGTCCACCGTGAGATAGGCGGCTTCCGCCTGTCCGTTTTTCAGACGGTAAGCGATAATCTTGTCCTGCAGTTCCACGGTGGCGGTCATGGGAATGGTTACGGCCTCCGTTTTCGGGTTTTGAAGGATGACATTGCCGATGCTGCCACTCAACAGTTCGCGGTCGGGATTGGGGAACAGGCTTTGATTTGTACCGTTCCGGTAACAGGATCCACCACGCCGCTTACGGTTTCAATACGTCCTTTCGCCTTGTACAGGCTGCCGTCGTTGAGTTGCAGGCCCACTTCCGGCATCCCGGCTATCATGCTGTCAATCGAGCCATAGCGAGCCAAATATCGCCGTAGCATATTCTCCGAAATGGAGAAATAGGCATACATCTCCGCATTGTCGGACACGACCGTGAAAGGCTGTGCCATATTGGGACCGACAAGCGCACCGATGCGATAGGGCAATGTGCCTACTACTCCGTTGCTCGGGCTTTTGATTTCCGTATAGGAGAGATTGTTGCGTGCATCCGATTCTTGTGCCTTTGCCTGTTCGAGTTCAGCACACGCCACTGCCAGTTGGTTCCGGGCGAGAGAAAGCTCGTAGTCGGATATGACCTTCTCGTCAAACAATGCCTGCTTGCCCCGCAGCTCGATTCTTGCCGTTTCCACTTTTGCCTGTGCCGCGCTGACATTGGCCTGCGCCGTGCGTAATGTCGCCCGATAGCACTTGGTCAATTACAGCCAATACTTGACCGGTCTTCACCCGTTCACCCTCTTTCACTTTCAGACGGATAATGCGCCCGGATATTTGCGGCAGGATGTCCACATCCTGCGTCCGCGTATGGCGGCGGAATAGGACTCGGAGATTTCCACCGGACTTGCCGCGACCTTTATGACCCGATAACTCTGCACCGCATCCTGCTTGCCGTCCGCCTGCCTGCATCCGGTCGGCAGGAACAGCATGAGAGCAAATGCGGCGAAATTCGTGATAATGAATTGCTTGTTCATATTTTCTTCTTGTTTTGTATTAATTCATAATAGGTTTGGTGTGTCACCACTGACGGATGGTATTCCACTCTTTTTCGAGAATGGCATAAACACAGGTATCTTCATATTTTGGGGAGCCGTCAGGATTGTTTACGAATGTCACAAACTCTTTGAAACATCCTTCGCGGCGCATACCAAGACGTTCGCATAAGCGTTTGGAGCGGATATTGTCATCTTCCACAAATCCATAGATACGCCGTGCGCCCGCCTCTCGGAAAAGATAATCCAACAATCCGGCTGCCGCTTCACAAGCGAATCCTTTGCCTTCAAAACGTTTGTTGAAATGCCACCCCACATTATAAGTGTCTTCATTCTCACGCAAAGCGAACACGTCACCGATAATAAAGTCATCCTTGAAACGGCAGAGCATACTGTCCATTGCCATACGCCGTGCATGGTAATGCTCGATATTTTTATCGTTCCATTCCAGTATTGTTTCACCCAATAGAGAAAATTTTATCATTTGAATATTGATATTGTTTATTTCTTTTCGGAGCTCGTCTATTTTTTTATTGCCAAGTTCTAATGCTTCTATCTCCTGCCATTCATAGAGCTATTATATGCCATACATCCGATAAGAATGGAGATAAGTATATATCCCAACCGTATTGCCTTATAGAAATTTCCTGACCGCTCCATTATTTTAATGACATTGATTTTTGGAACATGAATAAAAGTTTATCTTTTTCGTTCATGCGGATATTATCAGAATAATCGCCTTTTGTTATTTGATACCCACATGGCTTAACCATAAAAACGCCTAAGCCCTTAGTGTACGAACTTACTTCTGAGGCATAGTCTTTACTTGTATTTAATGGAACTTTCCCTTTAATATGACACCACTCATTATTGCAACTGATGTCTTCAATCTCAGACATCAGTTTTTGCAAATCTGTAATAGCTTTGGAACTTGCCGCTTGGGGTATCTGCAACTCAAAATAGAGCATCGGTTCGAGAATGTCCACACCTGACTGTTGCAAGGCCAGCCTGAAGACATAAGGGGTCAGCTGTCTGAAATCAGCAGGTGTACTTACCGGGCTATAATACTCGGCTTGAGTAAAAGTTACTTTCAGATCAGTCACTTCCCATCCATGTAAACCAGATTGGCAAGACATACGAATCCCTTCAAAAACGGCATTTTGAAAAGAATGGTTCAGATAACCATAGGAGATGTCACTTTCGATTT
>NZ_QTMZ01000076.1:0-15452 GCF_003602935.1 Bacteroides sp. AM54-2NS | reverse complement strand
CAAGTATCCTGAGAAACATGATTGACTAGGGTAAAGTAATCAAGGATTCCTGAAGGCAAGAACAAGCTTAAAGAAGCAACAGGATCAATCGTTTGGGAAGAGGATGTTTCATGATGCAAAAATAAGAATTTTAACGCAATCCCCCAAGGTTTCAGACTGAGCCGTGTCCTCCGTGTCCTCTGTGGTGAACTAAAGCTGTATACAAAAAAAAACGAGCCAATTCTTTTTATAGAACCACTCGCCACTGCATCAGAAAAGCCAAAAGGCTTTTCCATAGTACCTCAAATTTCCTGAAAACTAATCTTCTTTTTACCTAAAAACCTCTTACCTATTGTTATCCTTTTACCTTCTATTAAAAACTTATCCTATTGAACTAAACTAAAAAACTTTTAATACCTTAAATTATCTAATCTAATACCTTTTTAATATTTTCTTTTACCTTTATAAACTAACAGCAATTTCCCAACTGCTTTGCAAAGGTACGAATATTTTTCGTGTGCGCAAACGGTTTTGTATTTTATAACACTTTTGCAGGCTACAAGTCTTTCACATCACTCAACGTAACCAGCTTATTTACAATAGCATAAATAGTCAAACCAGCAGCACTATGTATTTGCAATTTTTTGCTAATATTCCTCCGGTGTGTGATAACAGTATGAATCGACAAGAACAGCTTTTCCGCTATTTCCTTATTCGTCATCCCCTTCACCACACAGATGACGATTTCTTTTTCCCGCTGACTAAGCGTATCCTGATTATCCACCTCTTCTTCTTCAGAAGCCACATTCAATAAACCGGCAATTTTCTTAGAAAGAATATCCAGATCATCGAATATTGAAATAGACTCATCATACTTACCCAATAATGAAGCATCTACAAAAGAAGTGACCAGGGCTATTATACGTATCCTTTTACCAGATATTTCCTCCCGGAATTTAGCAACATCAAAATAATCACCAAAAGCAGGATTGACAATCAGCATCTCGGGACATTGCGTTCGGACACAATCGTGTAATGCTTCAACAGACAACAATTCTATCGGTTGCACTTTTACGTTGGGAAGACGCTTCAACGCAGCAGTCAACCCACCACGAATAATTACAGAAGTTTCTGCAATAGCAATTCGAACGACCTCATTATTTTTCATTTTCCCTCATCCTCCTTTCCAAATTCAGAATAGCAGGAACAAAAATATAATCCTCCACTTTGCAATGAGATTCCAATCCGGCTTCGCAAGCATATATATCAAAAAGAGCCGCATTCAGAAGATTCTCATTTGCCTTGGCGGGACAATATTTTATAATGATATTTTTTAGTTCTGTCAACTTCTCCCCTACCTGATCGTGATGTTTGGAAAAGGTACTGATCTGGTAGTTTTTGGGAGCATTTCCCTTAATCAATGAATCGACATACTTAAAGACGGTTTTCTCTTCATAATCCATGTGCTTACGCACTTCCCGTGTATATTCGTCAAAGAACTTGAGAATAAGAAAAGCCACATCGTCCTGCGAACAGTCGATTGCCTCGATCAGTTTACGACGAATAGCCGGAAGAGAAAAATCAAGAAAATAAATATGTGCCTGCCGCAGATAATCAATCAATGCAGGTATGGAAATATCATCTTTATCCCCATCGAGCCGGGAAAAGCCTTCGGCCATAAAGTTGACTACAATCAGAAAGGTCCGACAGTCCACTCCATTTAGTTCACAAACTTCTTTGACTGTTTTGTCACCAAAACCCAACGAAAGTCCAAAACGACTCATCACTTGCAACAAAGAATAATTATCGCTGATGAGATCGATCATCTTATCAGTTGGCTTGTATTTCTGTAAATTATCCATCATACCTATGTATATTAGAGACTGCAAAGAAACGGAATATTTTGCTGAAATACAATCATCATTTTATAGGTATTTTACATCCTCATTCGTTAGCAAATACTAATTATATGCTACTATTTTGTGGCACAACTTTAGGCAAGCTAGTCTTTTTTTAGTAATTTTGTCGCTATCTATTTGTAATTAGTAACTCGTAATTTTATATTTAATAAAATGGCAAACGAACTCGAACTGAAATACGGCTGCAACCCTAACCAAAAGCCTGCCCGTATCTTCATGAAAGAAGGAGAACTCCCCATCGAAGTATTGAATGGACGTCCCGGTTATATCAATCTGCTGGATGCGTTCAACAGTTGGCAATTAGTGAAAGAACTGAAAGAAGCTACCGGACTGCCGGCTGCCGCTTCTTTTAAACATGTCAGCCCTGCGGGTGCTGCTGTTGCGGTAGAAATGAGCGACACGCTGAAAAAGATTTATTTCGTAGACGACATGAAACTCTCTCCATTAGCCACAGCATACGCACGTGCACGTGGCGCAGACCGTATGTCATCATACGGAGATTTCATCGCATTGTCCGACACTTGCGACGAAGAAACAGCACGCATCATCAACCGTGAAGTGTCCGACGGCGTAATTGCCCCCGACTACACAGCCGAAGCGCTGGAAATTCTGAAGAATAAAAGAAAAGGGACTTACAATGTAATAAAGATAGATCCTGCATACCGTCCGGCTCCTATCGAACACAAAGATGTATTCGGAGTGACTTTCGAACAAGGAAGAAACGAATTGAAAATCGATGAAAGCCTTTTGAAAGAGATGCCTACGCAGAACAAAGAAATTCCGGCTGATGCAAAACGTGACTTAATCATTGCCTTAATCACTTTAAAATATACGCAATCCAATTCGGTGTGTTATGCCAAAGACGGGCAGGCAATCGGTATTGGCGCAGGCCAACAGTCACGCATCCACTGTACGCGTCTGGCAGGAAATAAAGCAGATATCTGGTATTTACGCCAACATCCGAAAGTGATGAACTTGCCATGGATTGAAAAAATCCGTCGTGCAGATCGTGACAACACTATCGACGTTTACATCTCGGAGGATTATGACGATGTATTGGCAGACGGCGTTTGGCAGCAGTTCTTCACAGAAAAGCCGGAAGTGCTGACACGTGAAGAAAAACGGGCATGGCTGAATACGATGACAGGTGTAGCTTTAGGATCGGACGCTTTCTTCCCATTCGGAGATAATATAGAACGCGCGCATAAAAGCGGTGTCAGCTACATTGCACAACCGGGTGGTTCCGTACGTGATGACCATGTGATTGGAACTTGCGACAAATATAATATGGCAATGGCATTTACAGGCATCCGCCTATTCCACCATTAACAATATCGACTATTTTTATTCCATATATCCCCATTTATAATGAGAATGAGACAAATCTTCCATTATAAATGGGGATTTCCTATTTCTTCAAGCCCCTCTATCTTTGCAGCGTTACATTTAAAAACGAATCAAAGATGAATAAAATTGGTGTATTTTATGGTTCCACAACCGGAACAACAGAAGACCTTGCCCGTCGAATTGCAGAGAAATTAGATGTACCATCGGCAGATGTATTTGATGTATCCAAGCTAACAGAGGCATTAGTCAATGAATATGACGTATTGGTGCTCGGCTCTTCCACTTGGGGAGCAGGCGAACTTCAGGACGACTGGTACGATGGAGTAAAAGTTTTAAAGAAATGTGATTTATCTCATAAGTCTGTAGCCCTGTTCGGTTGTGGCGATTCTGACTCGTATAGCGACACCTTCTGTGACGCAATAGGCATTCTTTATGAAAACTTGAAAGATACCCATTGTAAATTCTGTGGAGCAACAGACACCGCAGGTTACACATTCGACTCTTCTATCGCTGTTGTAGACGGCAAGTTTGTAGGCCTTCCGCTTGACGAAGTCAACGAAGATAGCAAAACAGACGAACGTATCAACGCATGGGCTGAACAAGTGAAACAAGAAATTAGCTAATTTTACCTTAACATAAAAAGAATACTTTGCATCATGGCAACTGAAAGAATCATCCCCGGCGAAATCCGAATTTTTCTTAATCATATTTATGAGTTTAAGAAAGGCGTACGCAACATGGTACTTTACACAATGAGTAAAGAGCACGAAGAATTTGCCATCCGCCGATTGAAAAATCAAAAGATCAGTTATATGATACAGGAAGTAGGTACCAATAAAATCAACCTGTTTTTTGGAAAGGCAGAATGTATGGAAGCCATGCGGCACATCATCATCCATCCTTTAAATCAACTGACTGCCGAAGAAGATTTTATTTTAGGAGCCATGCTGGGATATGACCTATGCCAGCAATGCAAACGATATTGCAGTAAAAAAGAAGGTATAAAGATGGCAGTTTAAGCGATAACCTTAGCATAAGTTTAGCTTTGTTTGTATGTAGTTTGTCTTGAGTGGAATCGTTTCTTTAAAAATAGGTATCCATTAAAACATTTTCCAATGGAAACTTGTTGTATAAGAAACGATTCACTCAATTATAACAAAATCAAACATTGCAATGAAGCAGCAACAAGAACAACTTACCGCCTATACACTGGCCGGTATTTTCACCCTTTCATTACGACTTATTGTTGGTTGGACTTATTTTTCAGCCTTTTGGCGGAGACTCGTCCTCGAAAACAAACTTATCCCGGATTCTACCGGATACATTGGAGAGAAGTTCAATCATTTCCTACCTAATTCCATAGGAATCAAACCCATCATCGAATATCTCGTCAGCACCCCCGATTTACTTTGGTGGGCGATGGTTATCTTTACTATCATTGAAGGTGTTGTCGGATTACTCTATATGCTTGGTTTCTTTACCAGATTAATGAGTATCGGCGTATTCAGTCTTGCATTCGGCATTCTGTTGGGTTCCGGCTGGTTAGGAACAACCTGTCTTGATGAATGGCAAATAGGTATTTTAGGCGTATCCGCAGGATTCACCATTTTCCTGTCCGGCGGCGGAAAATACTCTTTGGATTATCTGCTACAGCCCCAACTATCCAAAAATAAATGGCTGGTATGGGTTACTTCCGGCGAACTTCCATTGTCTATCAAGCGATTCAGTAAAGTAGCAATCGGCGGTGCAGCCATATTGTTCATACTCACCCTATATACCAACCAGGTTTTTCATAATGGCGTATGGGGACCACTACATAACAAATCAGTAAAACCCAAAATTGAGATATCAGATGCAAATGTCAATAACGGAGCCCTGTCTTTTAAAGTATATCGTGTTGAGGGTGCCGATGTATACGGCTCATTTCTTATTGGCATTACTCTTAAAGACACAAGTGGAAAAGTGATACTTCAAAAGAATGGAGAAGACCTTGCATTATTCCCTCTCACTAATATAAAGAATGATTATATAGCTAAGGTAGTCCCTGGTAAACATAGCCTTATCATCCCATTGGGCAGCAAAGCTACTTTGGCAATTAGAGATAACAGTTTGCAAAATCTTCCCGAAGGCCAGTATGAATTAATATTGACCGACATTAGTGGAATTACTTGGAATAAAAACATCACAATCGAGTAAATCCGGCCTACTCTACAAACGGATCATAGACAAAGGTGTATATCAGCAAAATTTATTCGGCTGGCATACACCTTTATTCTTTCATTTTACCAAAATAACAGGTTTTATCTTCTCAAGCACTCAAAATTACCTACATATACTGAATTTTAGAAATTACTATGCCTAGTATTGGGTATTGCCATATCTTTTAACCTCATATAACTTTGCAGCCGATAAAATTATTAAAAAAATGAGAAAAATAACTGCAATCATTATTCTTTGTTTCCTACATTCTCTCACACTTCCGGCACAGGAAACTAAAGAAAAGTCTAAAAACCGTAAAACTTCTTCCACAGAAGAATATACTAAATTCCGTTTCGGAGGGTATGGAGAAATGGCGGCGAGCTATAAAGATTATAATTTCAATCGTTTTACTCCCAATGGTTCCGGTAAACTTAATCGTGGAGAGATTTCCATTCCACGTTTTGTATTAGCCTTTGATTATAAATTCTCCTCCAAATGGGTATTGAGTACCGAAATCGAATTTGAATACGGAGGTACGGGATCTGCTCGCGAAATTGAATGGTTTGAAGAGAACGGCGAATATGAAACAGAGATTGAAAAAGGCGGTGAAGTAGCTTTGGAACAATTTCATATCACCCGTCTCATTAATAAGCACATCAATCTGCGTTTCGGACACATGATTGTACCGGTAGGATTGACCAACAACCATCATGAGCCTATTAATTTCTTTGGAGTTTACCGCCCGGAAGGTGAAACAACGATATTGCCTTCCACCTGGCATGAAACAGGTATCGCCGTATTCGGTGAAATTGGACGGTTTGATTATGAACTTCAATTAGTCAATGGGCTTGATCCACAAGGATTCCGCAGCGAAGACTGGATAAAAAACGGCAGACAAGGAGCATTCGAAGTCAACAATTTCACCAGTCCGGCTTTTGTAGCCCGCGTAAACTACCATGGGGTAAAAGGATTAAGAGTAGGTGCTTCTTTCTATTATAACCAGACAGCAAAGAACGGAACTAAGCCTTGGAGAAATACAGGTTATAAATTTCCGGTAACCATTGTAACCGGTGATTTGCAATACAAAGGCTTTAATAACAACCTGATTGTACGCGGAAATGCCGTTTATGGAAACCTAGGAGCGAGCGGAGCTTTAACCACAATCAACAACAGTTCTTCAGCAGCTTCCGGTTACCCTAACACAACAGTAGCACAAAATGCAGTCAGCTACGGGGGTGAAGCAGGATATAATATAGGTTCTTTCTTCCATTCTAAAGCTCCCCGTATCTATCCTTTTATTCGTTATGAATATTACAATCCGATGGAAAAGACAGAAGCTAACACAGGTTTGTTGGCCGACAAACGTTTTCAGGTATCAGCCGTAACAGCTGGATTGAATTACTACGCTCTACCCAATCTAGTAATTAAAGCAGACTACACCCACCGCTCCATAGGAGGTGGAAAATATAATGACGAAAACTTAGTCTCTGTAGCATAGCCTATATTGGTTGGTTTATCAAAAAATAAATATAATTTTTAATAGCAATGAAAATGAAAACATGGAAATTTCTGCCTATAATGGCAATGGGAGTATGTATGGCGATGACCTCTTGTAGTGAAGATTCTAAAAAAGAAGATGTTTCACCCAACCCATTTGCGGGTTTTAATACCCCGGACAGTGGCACTGCAACAGATGATGAATTAAAGGCTGCGGTTGCAACGTATGTAGATGATGTAGTGATTCCTACTTATCAAGATATGTACAATAAAGTAACCGCATTAAACACGGCAGTACAAAAGTTATCAACGTCCTCCAGTGATAATGATGTAGCCAATGCAGCAGACGCTTGGGTTGCAGCACGTAAACCCTGGGAAAAAAGTGAAGCTTTTCTATATGGTCCGGCAGATTTGAATAAGCTCGATCCTAGTCTGGATAGCTGGCCTTTGGATAAAGGAGGTATTGATGCAATTCTACAGTCCGGAAATTGGGAAGACGCTGTCGGAGGAGACGTAGACGACGGTGATGATGCACCAGCCGATGCACCACAGAACTTGCGTGGTTTCCATACTGCCGAATATTTATTGTTTGAGGATGGTGAAGCAAAAAAAATCACAGACCTGGATGCTAATAAAATAGGATACCTCAAGGCTGTTGTCGGACGTATGTCAAAAGACACAGAGCTTTTGTTAAAAGGTTGGACAGAAGGTAAAAATCTGGAGAACGGTGCCTATAAAGATGCAATGAAAGCACCTAACGGAACTTACTCTATAAGCAATATCAAACAATCTGTTGCAATGATACTAAACTCTGACAATGGTGCAGAAGGAATTGCCAATGAAGTAGGTGCAACGAAAATCGGAGATCCGGTAGATAAGTGGAACAGCGGAGATAAAGAAGGTGGTGTATTAGCCGTAGAATCCTGGTATAGCTGGAACTCTTTAGATGATTATACTGATAACATTTACAGCATCCGTAATGCTTACTATGGTAGTTTAGACGGAACTGTTGCCAGTGCAAGTCTGTGCTCTATCATGAAAAAAGTGAACCCGACATTGAACGACATGGTTGTTAAGCAGATTCAGGAAACAATCACAGCAATCAATGACATACCTCACCCCTTCCGTAACAATTTAGGCGCTACTACTGAAGTTAAGAATGCTCAAAACCAATGCGCATTTTTATGCAGTGGTCTGGCTTTAGTCCGCGGAAAATTAGCAGGAGAATAAACAATATTAATTATGATGACTAAGTTCTTTCTTTTAGGAAAGCCGGTTATCAAAGTATTACGAGGAGGACTCCCAAGGCGATTGGGAAGAATCCTCTTTGTTGCGATAAATATAGGCTTCCTGCAAGGTTGTGATCATGATGCTTTCGACGGCATTATTTATAAGCCAAACGGAGAAATAGCAAAACCGGAGGAATTATCAGCCGGTATTTCCACTATTTTTTCTACCGTAAGTGGCGCTTATGACACCAATGCAGACTGGGTCACCGGTGAATTATTAACACGTTTCAATCGTGGCGATGGTTTGTATGACAATTCTCGTGGAGTAGGTACAGGCAGCGGTAATGGATTAGGACCTATTTTTGGAGGCTATTCCTGCGGAGCTTGCCATAGAAACACAGGACGTACTACTCCGGCATGGGTCACAGGTGGTTCCGGTGCAGGCTTTTCATCTATGCTGGTTTATATTACACGCAAAACCGGAGGATATTTCCCCGAATATGGGCGTGTATTACATGACCAGTCCATTTATGGCGTAAAAGCCGAAGGCAAAATAAAGATAACCACTACTACCGAAAAGTTCAAGTTTCCCGATGGAGAAGAATATGAATTAATAACTCCTCATTATGAAATAACAGATTGGTATGATTATGAAATAAAGCCCGAAGATCTGATTATTTCGGTACGTGCCCCCTTGCGGCATGTCGGCATGGGTCAGATGATGGCACTTAACCACGATGAATTGAAACAGTTGGCAGCTCAAAGTAACTATCCCGAATACGGCATTAGCGGACGCCTGAATTATGTGACGGAAAAAGGAAAATATGACATTGGAATATCCGGCAACAAAGCCAACCATCAGGATTTAACAGTAGAACTGGGATTCTCTTCGGATCTGGGGGTAACCAATGACCGTTTTCCACATGAAGTGGGCGAAGGACAATCACAAATGATGGGATTTGCCAACCAAGGTGTAGAGATTTCGACCCGTGACATGGAAGATGTCGATTTATATATGCAGACATTGGGAGTTCCTGCACGCCGCAACGTGGATGACGAAACCATCAAACATGGAGAGCAAATGTTCTATCAAGCAAAATGCCATTTATGCCATACCGTTACTTTACATACCCGCCCGCGAGGCAGCGTATTACTGAACGGAACTCAACTACCCTGGCTGGGCAATCAGATCATTCATCCCTACTCCGACTTCTTATTACACGACATGGGACAAGGATTAGCTGACGATTACCCTAGCGGCCTGGCACGCGGTTGCGAATGGCGTACTACTCCATTATGGGGAATCGGCCTGCAGGAAATTGTCAACGGACATACCTATTTCCTGCATGACGGACGGGCACGTAACCTGACAGAAGCCATCATGTGGCATGACGGCGAGGGAGCCGCTTCACGTTCCATTTTCTCCCGCATGTCGAAAGAAGATCGCGCAGCCTTACTAACATTCTTGAACAGTTTATAATATAATCAGCAACAACAATGAAAAAAAAATATCTAGCACTCGCGCTCACTGCATTTCTGTGCAGCCACTCTTATGCTCAAGATTCAAATGCAAAAGAAATCGATGATAAATATGTAGAGAATGATGTTGTTTCGCTGGCAGGAAAGAAAGGTTTTTCTTTTTCTACCAAAGCCGGTGATTTCTTATTCAAGCCCTATGCCTTAGTTCAAACCAGCCTCTCTTTCAACCGATATGACGATCAAGGTTTGGAAAGCCTTTATGCACGTAACTGGGCAAACAGTGGTTTTGCTATTCCGAACGCAATACTCGGATTTACAGGCAAGGCATTCGGGAAAGTTACATTCAATTTATCACTGAATGCGGCAAAAAGCGGTGCCGCCTTATTGCAACAAGCCTGGTTTGATGTAGCGCTCAAAGAATCATTCCGTATTCGTGTCGGGAAGTTTAAAACGCCGTTTATGCATGCCTATCTGACCACACTGGGGGAAACATTATTTCCGGTGTTGCCCAGTTCCGTGGCAGGTGGCGTATTAATGCCCTATGACATCAATGCTGTGAAGCCGAGCATAGCTACCGGCTTCGACCTGGGTGTTCAGATACATGGTTTGATTAACGGAAAATGGAATTATCAGTTAGGTATTTTCAATGGCACAGGGATTGATGTCAATTCGGCAACCAAAGGAATGTGTGATGATCATAAATGGCTGCCCCAACTGCTTTACTCCGGTCGCCTGGTATATATGCCCAAAGGTGAAATGCCAGCCACACAAGGTAATCCGAACAATCTGAAAGAAGATAAAATGCAATTCGGTGTATCTACATCTTATAATGCCGAGGCCGAAGATCATAGTAGCAGCGATTGGCGTATAGGTGCAGAGTTTGCCATGGTAAAGAACCGTTTCTACTTTGCAGCCGAAGGTTATTACATGAATATGCATTTCACAGAAATCATGCATAAAGACAAAGACCTGAATTACTGGGGAGCTTATACACAGGCCGGTTATTTTGTAACTCCTAAATTACAGGCTGCTCTCCGTTATGATATATTCGATCGCAACGGGACAGACGAAGGCGGTTTGTTGAATATGCCTGCCATCGGAGCCAATTACTACTTTGTCGGTTCTAATTTAAAACTTCAGATGATGTACCAATATCTGGGCAGAACCGGTCATGACACGCAGACTGATCGTGATAATGATGGAGTGGGACTATCACGCCATAGCGTTACCGCTATGTTACAATTCACTTTCTAATGTATAGGAGGAGGAATCTGTCTATGAATAAAAGACTCAACTATTTATTGATAACCTGTGCCTGCCTAAACCTGTGTTCAGCTTGTGATGAAGGTAAAATCTATCCGGATGACACGATTGACAGTGGACGTACGGCTACTGTAACACTTCATTTCACCCATCTGGATGCTTGGCCGCAGAAAAACAATATGTCATTAATCTCCTTAGGTGAGGACGGAGTTACTCCCATATTGGTTAAGCGCATTCTGGAACCATCTAGCGAGGCAGAAGCTGTAACTGTAACATTAAACAACTTAAACGGAAACACGCGTAGTATTGCCGTAGCCGTTATCACGTCCGGAATGTCTTTGGTGCATGCGTATCAGTCATTTCCCGTAAATGCGTCGGATGAATCGCTGACTTTACCAGAGACAACAATCGAAGTGGCTTCATTCAGCCGCATCCAAACGCAAGTTTCAATGCCAAATGTGTGATGTGTCATGGAGGAAGTACAACAACAGCCGGAGATTTGGATCTGACGGCAGCCAAAGCCTATCAATCACTGATTAATGTAAAAGCTCCCCATTCTGCGAAAGGAAAGAATTATGTCACTCCTGGAGATTTAAACAACAGTTATTTATTAGATGTATTAGAGCACGATAATCACATCGATATATTCAATGGAGCTGAACAACGTGAAGTTCGCGCTTTGATTCGGACATGGATCAAAGCAGGAGCCGAAAACAATTAACTTGTAACAGAAATTTTTGATATGAACAGCAAAAAACAACAACCCTTGAAATCAGAAAAGACTTTAGCAGAAATATTTAAATACGAAGTGGCAGACGGTGTTTCCGAGTATCATTTAATGATTCACGCAATCCAGCCGGAATCCACTTATGAAGAACAATTAAACGCCATTATAGATACATACTACCAATTACGGGAAAAAGAACTGCAAGGGACCGTCGCCATTTTCAAACGATACTTTTTGAGCGACGCTTCCAATCAGGCAGATACCTTGTTGGCACTTACTGCTGAAAGCTCGGATTGCGCACTTTCTATCGTAGAACAGCCACCATTGAATGGAACCAAAGTAGCAGTATGGATTTACCTTCAGACGAAAGTACAGACACAAATGCTGCATAATGGTCTTTTCGAAGTCAAGCATGGACCCTACCGTCACCTTTGGGGTGGCAGCTCTTTCAATCGGGCAGCCAACTCCGAATACCAAACCCGGCTACTATTAAACGACTATGTTATGCAGCTCATTGAACAAGGTTGCAAACTAGCCGCCAACTGTATTCGTACCTGGTTTTTCGTACAGAATGTGGATGTGAATTATGCCGGAGTAGTAAAGGCACGTAACGAAGTATTCGTTACCCAGAACCTGACGGAAAAGACACACTATATCTCCAGCACAGGTATCGGCGGACGCCATGCTGACCCCAAAGTACTTGTACAAATGGACACGTATGCCGTTGGCGGAATCAAACCCGAACAAATTCATTTCCTTTATGCGCCAACACATTTGAATCCCACCTATGAGTATGGTGTCAGTTTTGAACGTGGCACGTATGTAGATTATGGAGACCGGCGCCAAGTATTCATCTCCGGAACAGCAAGTATTAATAATAAAGGCGAGGTGGTATATCCGGGAGAGATCCGTAAACAGACAGAGCGGATGTGGGAAAATGTAAAGGCTTTACTGAAAGAAGCAGAATGTACATTTGATGATATGGGACAAATGATCGTGTATCTGCGTGACATAGCAGATTATACCATCGTCAAAGAAATGTACGACAAACGTTTTCCTTGTACCCCTAAGGTATTTGTACATGCGCCGGTATGCCGCCCGGGATGGTTGATCGAGATGGAATGTATGGGAGTAAAAACCTGTGAAAATAAGGAATACGCTCCCTATTAATATCATTAAAAAGATATGCCGTTGAAAAGATTACTTATCATTTTATACATCTGTCTGATAGGATTACTTGCCGCAGCCACTTTCATAGAGCAAGCATACGGGACAGAGTTTGTAGAAAGAAATATATATCACACAATCTGGTTTTGTTGTTTGTGGGGAGTTATTGCTGCAATAGGGGTTGTTGCCCTCATCCGACGTTCCTTATGGCGGCGACTTCCCGTTTTGCTGTTTCATGGCTCCCTCCTCGTTATCTTGGTGGGGGCCATGATTACATTTATCTATGGCGAACAAGGATATATGCATTTACGTCCGGATACAGTAAAAAGCAGCTTTCATTCGCCACAGGGCGACAAGAACATTCATCTGCCATTCACGATGAAGCTAGATAGTTTCCGGGTAGAGTATTATCCGGGGACAAAAGCTCCCGCCGATTATGTCAGTCATATCAGCTATTCACTTCCCGGTCAGAAAGATTCCGTGCACAACGAATGTATCTCAATGAACCGTATCTTTACTACACAAGGCTTCCGATTTTATCAGTCCTCATTTGACGAAGACGATCAAGGAAGTTGGCTGACAGTAAATTATGATCCATGGGGTACAAGAGTGACCTATAGCGGCTACATTCTACTGGGCATCTCTATGATTTTACTACTATTTTGCCGTCAGGGAGAGTTTCGTAAGTTACTAAATCATCCCCTATTGAAAAAAGGAGGATTATTTATCTTATTCCTTTTCTACCTGACAGGAACAATGCAGGCACAGCAAACACCTCTTCGTGTATTAAACAAAATACAAGCAGACAGCTTGGCACAACAACAGGTTATTTACCATGACCGGGTAGTACCATTCAATACACTGGCAAGAGACTTCGTCAAAAAACTGACAGGAAAAATCTACTATAAAGGATTGACTCCCGAGCAAGTTATAAGCGGTTGGATTCTTTACCCGGATTCATGGAAGAATGAACCTATGATATACATCAAAAGTCCCGAACTGCATCATTTACTCGGTTTGGAATCTTCTTATGCACGCTTGACCGATTTATTTGACGGTCCAGTCTACCGTCTTCAGAAAACCTGGCAACAAGAACAGGGAAAAAGTAGCAAACTCGCCAAAGCCATCCAGGAAACGGATGAAAAAGTGGGACTGATCCTGATGGTGGAAAAAGGAACATTCATCCAGCCATTACCCACTGATGGTAGCGTGCAACCTCTCTCCGAACTGGAAGTGAAAGCCGAATTACTCTACAACCGGATTCCGTTCAGCAAGATTCTTTTTATGATAAATCTGTCATTGGGAGTGTTGTCTTTCATGCTTCTACTTCATAACAGCCTGCAAAGAAATACACCCTCGCCCAAAGCCAAAACGATTTCCCGCACAGCAGGAACGATCTTTTCTGTTGCACTCTATCTTGCTTTCATATTCCATTTAGCAGGATATTGCCTGCGCTGGTATATTGGCGGACGTGTTCCTCTTAGCAACGGTTATGAGACAATGCAGTTCATGGCACTCTGCATCCTCTTGATAGCCTGTCTGCTCCATCGAAGATTCTCATTTATACTTCCATTCGGATTCTTGCTCTCCGGCTTTGCGTTGTTAGTCTCTTATCTGGGACAGATGAATCCCCAGATCACCCCATTAATGCCGGTGCTCGTCTCTCCGTGGCTAAGTATTCATGTTTCATTGATTATGATGTCTTATGCCCTATTGGCATTCATCATGCTAAACGGAATACTGGCATTATGCCTCCGAAAAAAAGAATCGGAAAACAATGTCTCCGGAAACGACGCTGTACAAGACAACCGGATAGAACAGTTGACGCTAGTCAGCCGTTTGCTACTCTACCCTGCTACGTTCTTTTTAGGGGCAGGCATCTTTCTGGGAGCAGTTTGGGCAAACGTTTCCTGGGGAAGATACTGGGCGTGGGACCCGAAAGAAGTATGGGCGCTGATCACTTTCCTGGTATATGGAGTAGCATTCCATTCACAAAGCCTGCGCATTTTCCGCAAACCACTATTCTTCCATATCTATATGATTCTTGCTTTCCTGACTGTCTTAATGACCTATTTCGGAGTAAATTATGTTCTTGGGGGGATGCATAGTTATGCAAATTCCTAAACCACTATATATAGCTAGTAACCGATAGAAGAATACCCATTTTAGGGGATTGCGGGAAAAGCGGAAAGCCCCTATCTTTGCAGTATCAGAATTAAATTAATTAGTCATAATTATATTACGTAGCCACATTAAAAATACATAGAAATCGGCCGAAGTGATTCACCCGCATTTCTTTTATTTGGTTGTTAAGTTAGAAAAAACCATATAATGTATTCATTTTGGAATATGAATAGATGACATATTCTAAAAGAGGCAAGGACGTCCGGCTTGTGAAAGCCGGACGTTTTTTTATATCAGTAAGAGAATAAAGTAAGAGAGCTCAGGCTCAGTCTGAAACCTTGGGGGATTGCGTTAAAATTCTTATTTTTGCATCATGAAAACATCCTCTTCCCAAACGATTGATCCTGTTGCTTCTTTAAGCTTGTTCTTGCCTTCAGGAATCCTTGATTACTTTACCCTAGTCAATCATGTTTCTCAGGATACTTGCTTTATTCTTTATTTAGAGGAGAAAGCCACTATTCC
>NZ_QTMZ01000075.1:0-16290 GCF_003602935.1 Bacteroides sp. AM54-2NS | reverse complement strand
TTGTATTGTTTATCAATATTTCAAAGAACTTGCTGCCTTCGTTTCAAAAGCGGGTGCAAAGGTAAAGGCTTTATTTTTAACTACCAAACTTTTTCGGAAGTTTTTTTTTATTTTTTCTTTTTACTCATTTCTCAGGCTCTCTATGCGAAAGGGAAAGAATGTATAAAAGAAAAACAAAGGCCGTTTTCTTTGCGAATCGGACTGCAAAGATAAGAACTTTATTTATTATCCTCCAAAACTTTTCGGAAGTTTTTTTGTTCTTTTCTTTAAGCGCAATTTCGCTTTTTCACTATGTCAATTCTGCAAGGCTTTCTTCTCTTGGAAAGCGGGTGCAAAAGTACACCCTTTTAGTATACAATCCAAATATATTAAACTATTTTTTCGAAGTTTTTTTTGAAAGAATCTGCTAAAACACTGAAGGATAATGATGTTGTAGAACATATTTTTTCAACAGTAGAGAAAGGGGCATGAGAATGAGCAAAGAAACAAAAGTAATACCAGACGCTTTGAAAGAACTTAAAAAAAGCATAGCTTTAGAGAGCGTAAAGCGTAGCTTTAGCACTCGTAAAGCACTGCTTTAGCATTAACAAAGCACTACCCTGTTAATAACAAACGGGTACAGCAGGTACACTTTTTCGAGGCTCTATCACACACGCACACGCGCGCTATATAATGCCCTTATCACCTGCATTGACAAACACGCTGTATGCAATCAAGCGTTTCAATCAAATGAGTGCAGTATTATTCCTAATTTATGAAGGGAGAAAGAGCAACAGGATATAAACAACAAGAACAGCAGAGAGCTCGCAAGATGAGGTAAGGTCTTATAAAATTAGCAAGAGGAACCGCACCAAAATTTGTTTCATTTTAACGGGTAAGGAACAAAATCTAGTGTGGATGAACTTGTTCAAACCTGTGTGGAAATGAATGAAAATTTGTTTTCAATTACTGATTCGCATAAGTAGAACATGAACTTTTGAGTCATAAGTTCCACCAGTTTCACCTTATCTCTGAAACATCGATGGATAAGGAGATAGCGGGTGAAAGCGTAGAAAAAATCAAGGTGAAATCTCCCGTTATTGCTTTCACCTTTCAAATTTATTTACACCGATTGCTGGACATATAGAGCCACCGTATTGAATGTATAGATTCAACGCGGTAAGTATATAGATACAATGTGTTGAATATATAGATCTGCCAACTCAAGTGTTAGTAGATAATAATCAAGGTGTTAATACTTGACATCCATACTATTAACTCCTGATGGATTATCTGTTAATACCTGACAGTGGATTTGCTATAAGCATATTTTCATTAGCTATAATGATATCCGGATTAGCTATAATGAAATTAGTTTTAGCTCAAGGAATATTTTGAAAAGACAAGGTGAAACCGATAATGTTCAGTTTTGCCTGAATTTGCCACTTGCCTTCACCCGCTATCTCCTTATTCATCGGCATTTCGACAATCAGGTGAAATCGATGAACGGCAATGATCTTATAGTGGCATTTATTATACTTTATTCATTAAGAAAGAGGTCAGTTACACGGTGTTCCGTTATCAAATGATTCAGAACCGTGCGGAAATAAAACAAACTTTTGGTGCGGTTGCCCTGTTTGTCAATAGAAACCACTTAGTCTCAAGCGGTACTTTCTATACCTATTATACGCACGCACGTGTGTGTGAGAAAAATATGCAGTGTACCTACTGTACCTTTTGTACCCGCCGGGCTGTTCATTACTTTTTTTGTGGAGGGTAGCTCTCACCTGGTTGACATCTGAAAAATATCCTCCTGCATTTACCAGCCAGTCTCATCCCATCCGGTAGCCGAATACCATTGCAAAGTCCTAAAATAAGTATTCCATTTTAAATACCTAGTATCCGGTATATAACACCCGATACCCGAATATATATCCGAATCTATATTCACCAATTTATAATCGTCAACATAGTTCTTATATATAACTACCCTTTCCAATTGCTCTTCAAAATCAGAAGGAATATTATTATCAGTCAATTCACGCATAAAAGCTCGAAAATCATATGCCGAATGATCCAAAGGAGACCTCCCATAACCATAATGGGCTTGAAAATAATCTATTTTTCTATTATCAAACTTAACCAGATTGTCCTGATACTGTTTCATAATTGAACAAGTAATATTCGCCAATGCCGATATTTCATTCGTTTTTATCACCGCAATAGTACCCCACGAATAACTATATTCATTTTTATAGTAATCAATAAAGTCCTTTGCGACATTTATAGCATTCTGCTCTGAGTTATCCGCAGACAATAAATATTTCGTTATCTTGAAATAAGGAAAACCCGCACTCATAACCTCTGCAGGAGAAAGAATTAAATAATCAGCAGTATTTCTTAATTCATAAGCAACCTCAACTTGAGACATTAAACAAGCGTCAAATAATATATAATCAAAATGAATACCTGATTGTTCTAAAGCTTTCGATAAATCAGGAATATGAATTTTAGCTCCATTGTCGTCACCAAAAGAACGGCTCTTACTATAGTCCGCAGGCAACCATCCGGTAGCATGAGAACCCAAAATCAGACTATACTTTTCAGCTGGACAGTAAGCCTCCACATCTTTCAATACATTAATTATCACCTCATTTGATACTGAATTCTGGCTACTATAAGTTTTTATCACTTCTCTTTTACTGACAGAACCTTTGCCATCCACTTCATACTTAAACAGAGTCGGGACAGGAAACTCACCTTTTCTACTGCCACCATCCCAATAAATTACAAATGTACCAGGAGACGTAACTTCGCTCAATCCTCGTTCAACTGATGCTATATTGTTATATATATCATTACTGATATCATTGTCTCCAACAAGATACATCAAGACTGTTTTTACCGTTACTGGAACAGGAGTATCATCATCACCACAAGCTGATAAGAAAATCGACAAACATACGAACAAAAGCGATAATATTTTAATCTTTTTCATAATATTCCTCATTTATAACAGGGACAAAGATAAAAAAATAAGAGATGCAAACCTGCATCTCTTATTATATTAACAATTAAGTTATTGCTTATTACTCTTCCGGTTTCGTAAAGCGGAATTTATCTGAATCAATCCGCGATACCGTCATTCTATTATTCTTCTTATATTTATTCAGAATCTTCGTTGCTTCTTTTTCCAACTTCTTTCTGTTTTCCGAGAAGTAAATCATACATGTACTATTCTGCTGCAGTTGGTTATCCTCCAGATAATTTTTCAACTGATAACTATATAATTCACGATGAGCCAAGAATCCTTCTTTGCTAACCTTCGCACTATCTAATATCTGAATATCCGTGAAATAGACTACCGTATCCGTAAATGAAGCAGAAATTCCAAAAGCATAAACCGGTTTAGAATGGTCTTTTTTCAGAGAAAAAGCGGAGCACATGGTAAACACAAGTGCAATTGCAAATAGTATTTTTACGTATTTCATATCATATAATTTTTAACTTCGCAAAGGTAACAAAAAAGAAGAGACTACCTCGATTTATCTCAAATAAATAGCATTTCTTAATCATAAATCCATAACAATACAGGTTTCTTTTCTGCCTTGAGCAGCCTGTCAACCTTCCTCATCACCTCATCAGATATCACAGGACACCCTTGACTGATTCCTAATGGAAGATGCAAAGGATACACCTCCGTTTCCGGCATCGGAGTATAAGAATGTAACACGATATACCGTTTAAAAGCATTGTTATTCGTTGCTTCCAATCCATGCAATTTATAATGAACATTAATCCCCCACTTGCTATACGACCGTATCCCTACTTTATATTTTCCTAAAGAAGAGCAATAACTACCTTCCACATTACTGAATACAGGCTTGGACAGCGTACTGTTTTTCCCGTATCCATGCGCACAAAGACTTGCATACTTCACAGAATCTCCCTTGAAATCCCATACAAAGAAACGCCTTTTACCGGAATGAATACTGAAATCTACCAGAAAGCAATAATTTGTATTATACCCGTTCTTATCACAATAAGCCCTTCCCGCCTGCGCTTTTTCACGCAAACGTTGCTCTATTTTAACAGGCACCGTGTCAGAAGACAATGTCGCATATCTTGCGTATGCCATCACCCCTGCTCCCAAAGCAACCAGAACAAATGATATTAAAACAGATTTCTTCATAAAACTCACATAGCACAAGATTAAATTATAGAATAGGACTTATATAAAAAGTCGCATAAGTACATTCTTCTACATGAAAAGTGCGACTTATGCGACTCAAATTCTTTTTTTCAGAAACTGATATTCCTTACTTATCCCAAGTAAGATTTGAGCAATTTACTACGATTACTTTGTCTAAGTCTTCTAATTGCTTTTTCTTTAATCTGACGAACGCGCTCACGTGTGAGGCCAAATTTATCGCCGATTTCTTCTAATGTCATTTCTTGTTGTCCGATACCGAAAAACATCTGAATGATTTCTTTTTCTCTATCGGTTAACGTAGAAAGAGCTCTATCAATTTCCCTCGCAAGAGACTCATTAACCAGAGAGCGGTCCGCCATAGGCGAATCATCGTTAACCAACACATCCAACAGGCTGTTATCCTCTCCTTCCACAAAAGGCGCATCCACCGAAATATGACGGCCGGACACCTTCAGCGTATCAGAGATTTTATCAACCGGAATTTCCAGTTCGTCTGCCAACTCCTCGGGAGACGGACGCCGCTCGTTTTCCTGTTCAAACTTCGAGAAGGCTTTGCTGATCTTATTCAGCGAACCTACCTGATTCAACGGGAGACGAACAATACGCGACTGCTCTGCCAATGCTTGCAGAATAGACTGGCGAATCCACCATACAGCGTAGCTAATGAACTTAAATCCACGTGTCTCATCAAATTTCTCGGCAGCCTTAATCAGTCCTAAATTGCCTTCATTAATCAAGTCAGGCAAACTCAAACCCTGGTTCTGGTACTGTTTAGCCACAGATACGACGAAACGAAGATTGGCACGTGTCAATTTTTCCAATGCTACACGGTCACCCTTACGAATGCGTTGAGCGAGTTCCACTTCTTCCTCGACAGTAATCAGGTCTTCACGGCCGATTTCCTGCAAATACTTATCAAGAGAAGCGCTCTCTCTGTTAGTGATACTTTTGGTAATCTTTAGTTGTCTCATTCTTTAAAAACAGATTTGGAGTGCAAAGTTACGACAAATAATTTGTTAACATACAAAATTAAGTAACTTTTACACTATATTTTTCAACTAATAAAACAAAAAGAGATGCCGACAAGTTGATTGGCGGCATCCTTTTTCTATTTCATTAGCTTATCCTATAATCTTCTTACCTTATTTTATATATTACTCTTGAGTAAGATCGACAGCGAAGTATCCGCGTTTACCGGATGGGAACACACCGGTCAGGAACAATACCTGATTCGGAGACTTAACAGCAGCTTTCATCACTTCTTCCAGATCGCTGACTTTGCGCATCGGCTGGTCATTAGCTTTTAGGATAATGAAACCTTTACGAACTCCTGCATCTGACATCTTACCGGAAGAAACCCCTGTCACCTGCAAACCGTAACCCAGATTCAATTGTTTCTTCAAATCATCCGGCAATTCTTTGAAAGCAGCTCCCAAGATTTCCATGCCTGCATCTTTCACGATTTTGGTAGTACCTTGTTCGTTCTTCAACGTTACTTCAACGGTCTTTTCCTTCTTATCGCGCATCAGTTTCACTTTCACTTTATCACCCGGACGATGTTTCGCAAGAGCTTCCTGCAAGTCGGCCATATTAGATACTTTCTTATTATCCACACCGATAATTACGTCGTCCACTTTAATGTCAGCTCCTGCAGCAGAACCATTCTCTACGATTTCAGAAACCCACACTCCTTCTACAACACCCAGTTCTTTAGCTTTATCTGCCAGTGTCTTACCGGATTTATCAATCGGTTGACGGTCGTCCATCAAACTGCTACCGATAGAACCACCACGAATACCGAGCAATGCACGTTGTACTGTTCCGTATTGTTTCAGGTCGGCAATTACCTTCGTCATAATGCTGGTCGGGATAGCGAAACCATATCCTGCATAAGCACCAGTCGGAGAAGAAAGCACCGAATTGATACCTACTAGTTCACCTTTGGCATTTACCAGCGCACCGCCACTATTCCCCTGATTGATAGCAGCATCCGTTTGGATGAATGATTCTATACCACCATTATATACACCCAGAGAACGGGCTTTCGCACTTACGATACCGGCAGTTACAGTAGAGTTCAGATTGAACGGGTTACCTACCGCCAATACCCACTCTCCTACTTTCAACGCTTCGGAGTCTCCTACCGGAATAGTCGGGAAATCATCACCTTCTATTTTTACCAATGCAAGGTCGGTGCTGGGGTCAGTACCGATCACGCGTCCTTTAAACTCACGGTTATCATTCAGTTTCACACTGATTTCATCTGCACCTTCAATCACGTGATTATTCGTTACGATATATCCATCTTTCGAGATGATTACTCCCGAACCAAAACCTACACGAGGTTGAGACTGTACCTGACGCTGCTGTCCGCGTCCATCACCAAAAAAGAAATCGAAGATGTCCGGCGCTTGCTGAACAGTTCTTGTTTTAGCTTCTTGAGTAGACCTTATATGTACGACAGCATGAAGCGAATTCTCCGCAGCCTGAGTCAGGTCAACAGGTTGAGCGTTCACAGCGTCAAAAGCAGCCAATTTGACATTGGGATTCTGCTTGAACATCTCATTAAAAGATGTCTCTTTAGCAGCTTCGTTAGATTGCAACAATTTGTAAGTTGTCAATCCTGCAACTCCTGAGCTAAGAAGAATGATTGCTCCTACTCCCAGAATGTTCTTTGTTGTCTGTTTCATGATTTATAATTCTTTAAATTGTTAATATTCGACATTGTTTTAACTTTTACGACGTTAAAATAATAACAAATATCGTTCACTTATTCTACTTGTCACTCTTTTTTGTCCACTTTTAACAGAGAATATTTGGAGCTTAACAGCGGTTAACGACAACACCTGACAAATTTACATTCGTTGTATGTCAGATGGCTTTAACACTCTGACATTCATTCAGTAAAGTCAGATTTTCATGACACCGATTCCGGGCAAATCATTTAAGGTGATCTTTCCTTTCACTACTTCTACCCCTTTAAAGCGATCATTAGAAATAAGCAAGTTACCATCCAGGTCGGCAAAATCGACTAATGGCGAGAACTGTGAAGCTGCTGAAATAGCACACGAGGTCTCTGTCATACAACCCACCATCACACGCATACCGAGCGCATGAGCCAGCGTTACCATCTTCCATGCTTCACGCATACCGGTACATTTCATCAGCTTAATATTAATTCCCGTGAAAGCGTCTTTCAAAGCAGCTACATCTCCCAAACGCTGCAACGATTCATCTGCAAATATCGGCAATGGACTTTGTTGTGTTATCCAGGCAATGTCGTCTAGCTTCTCCTTCGGCATAGGCTGTTCTATCATCACAATGCCTTTTTCTTTCAGCCAATGAATCATATCAAGCGCGTATTGACGGTCTTTCCAGCCTTGGTTGGCATCTATCGCTATCGGCAGATTCGTTACCGAGCGGATGGTTTCAATCATCTCCTTATCATTGTCCCGTCCCAGCTTTACCTTTAATATATTAAACTGATCGGCGCACTCTTTTGTTTTCTCCCTTACCACATCAGGTGTATCAATACCTATCGTGAAGGTGGTAGAAGGCGTCTTTTCTTTGTTCAATCCCCATATTTTATACCAGGGAGCACCCAGCAGTTTTCCCACCAAATCATGAAGGGCAATATCTACCGCAGCTTTCGCCGCCGTGTCTTTTGGCGAGAGGCTGTCAACGTATGACAAAATGTCATCTAGCTGAAAAGGATCACTAAACTGTTCCAGATTCACTTTCCCCAGAAAACTCATAACCGATTCTACCGTCTCTCCCAAATAAGGAGGCATAGAAGCCTCTCCGTACCCCGTTATTCCTTCATATTCTATTTCCACCTGTACATCAGGAGTCGTTGTGCGTGAATATGTGGCAACCGTAAACACATGCTTCAACTTCAATTCATAAGGGAAAAAGCTCATTTTCATCTTTCCTCCCAAACCGAGCTTATTTATATAGACGTTAGAAAGCGATGATTCTCCGGCTAATGTCTGACGGACCACTAACCCTGAACCCAAAGCAGCCAAAGTCGCTGTTTTCAAAAAATCTCTTCTGTTCTGCATGCTTTAATAGATGATAAATTACAAATGATAGGTGATAAATGACAGGTGACAGATAATAGATGATAGATATTTATACAAAATACTCACAATAACTATCAAACATCATTTATCAACTATTTATAATAAGGATTATTATCCGTAGTATTCATTCCCTTCTCCTTATTAATATAAGGTAGGAAGCGAACGGCAAAAAGCAGACGTTTCGTGTTGAACTCGTCATAGTTCTTATCCGCGGGGTTCATACTACTGATGTGTACATCGCCCAAAGCGTGGATAAACTGTTTATTACCAAGGTAAATACCAACGTGAGAGATTCCTTCTTTACGCTCCGCAGTTGCTTTACGGCCGAAAAACACTAAATCCCCCCCGTTGTACATTGGCAAAATCAGGAGCAATCTCAATATGTTCGCCCACATAAGCCTGTTGAGACGCATCTCTTGGAATAATAATATCATGCATAAAAAGCACGGTACGTACCAAGCCGCTACAATCTACTCCTTTGGAAGAGGTTCCTGCCCACAGATAAGGAATTCCCATCATCGAATAAGCAGTCGCAATGATACTTTCAACATCTTGTTTCAATGAAGCCCTCCATTTTGTTTCCGGTTGAGAAATAGATTTAGAAATGTATGCTTTCCGACCGTCGGGATAAGATACTTTGTAGAAATGACCTTTGCTTCCCTCCCACTTCAGACGATTGCCTGCAACCACGTCGGACACAGGTTGAGAACTTTCATCCGGTTTTTCATACGCAAATCCATAATGCGAAGTAACCACTATCTTTTCCGCCCGGTTCCACTCATCATAACGTTCCTTCGACATGGGGGTAATCACCATCCGGTGTACCCATCCGGTATAATCATCCGGCGTTTGTATCTCGTACCAACCGGTATATTGAAGTACTTTGACCGGCATCCCCAACAATGCCTGCGTACTCATGCCGGAAGTAAATTTGCCTTCTTCGCGCAAATTGCAAACAGAGATATGCACTACCCCATAAGCTGAATCGGCAGGCATGGGACGTATTTCCTGTGCTTTCAGGCTGACTGCCGCAATCACCAGAAAACAAGAGAAAAGGAGGATATTCTTCTTCATTGAAATTCATTTTAATAATAGCAAAGGTAGAAATTATTTCTATTTGTGCTACTTTCTTTGGCTAAAACAAAATAAATGACGTATTTTTGCAGTCTAAAGCAGTTGGCCGGTCTGTCGCGTGCACGTTTCGTGCAGGAGGAAAGTCCGGGCAACATAGAGCATCCTACTTCCTAACAGAAAGCTGTCCGTGAGGGTAGAGTAACGTAGAAGAAAACAACCGCCGCTCCTTTCGGGGAGAGGTAAGGGTGAGAAGGTGGGGTAAGAGCCCACCAGCCGCATGGTGACATGTCGGGCTGTACGTCTTAGGAGTTGTAAGGTCATGTAAACCGGCGTTATGAGAGTTGCTCGCTCCATGTCGGAGGGTAGACCGCTAAAGTGTCGTGGTGACACGCCACTCAGATAAATGACAGGCACCTTGTTTTATATAAGGTACAGAACTCGGCTTATAGGCTGACTGCTTTTTCTTTTAATTATCCGTTGAACTATGAAGAAGAAAATCACCGATATATGGAAGTTTCTTACGTATGACATCTGGCGCATTACGGAAGATGAAGTGACCCGAACCAAGTTCTCACTCTACAATATTATAAAGACCATCTATCTTTGTATCAACCGGTTTACCAAAGACCGAATGGCTAATAAAGCTTCCGCACTGACATATAGCACATTGCTCGCCATTGTACCGATACTTGCCATCCTGTTTGCCGTGGCACGCGGTTTTGGATTCGACAACCTGATGGAACATCAGTTCCGCAATGGTTTCGGAGGAAATATAGAAACAACAGAGGCCATTCTCTCATTTGTCAACTCCTATCTTTCACAAACCAAAGGGGGTATTTTCATTGGAGTTGGTTTGGTCATGTTGTTATGGACGGTTATCAATCTGGTCAGCAATATTGAAATCACCTTCAACCGTATTTGGGAAGTAAAAAAAGCACGGTCCATGTATCGCAAGATTACGGATTACTTTTCTATGTTCCTGTTGATGCCGATTCTGATTGTAGTATCCGGAGGACTTTCTCTGTTTATGAGCACCATTCTCAAACAGATGGATGATTTCGTCCTGCTTGCTCCTATTATGAAATTCATGATACGGCTTATCCCTTTCGTCCTGACATGGCTGATGTTCACAGGGCTGTATATCTTCATGCCGAATACAAAAGTAAAATTCAAACACGCGCTCATTGCAGGCATTCTGGCGGGGTCTGCTTATCAGGCTTTTCAATTCCTGTATATCAACAGCCAGTTGTGGGTATCAAAGTACAACGCCATTTACGGTAGTTTTGCCGCACTTCCTTTATTTCTGCTTTGGCTGCAAATATCTTGGACAATCTGTTTATTCGGAGCCGAATTGACGTATGCCGGGCAAAATATCCGTAGTTTTAGTTTTGACCAGGATACCCGGAATATCAGCAGACGATACCGAGACTTTATATCCATCCTGATTATGTCGCTCATAGCCAAACGGTTTGAGAAGAACGAACCTCCCTATACGGCTGCAGAAATCTCGGAAGAGCATCAGATTCCCATCCGACTAACCAATCAGGTGCTTTATCAGTTGCAGGAAATAGAATTGATTCACGAGGTAGTCACCGACGAAAAAAGCGAAGAAATCGGCTATCAACCGTCAATGGATATCAATCAATTGAATGTAGCCATCTTATTGGATCGTTTGGATACATACGGTTCCGAGAATTTCAAAATTGACAAAGACGAAGAATTCAACGACGAATGGAAAGTGCTGACCGAATCCAGAGAAGAATACTATAAAAAAGCAAGTCAAGTATTACTGAAAGATTTATAAGGAAAAGGAAGCAAGCAGTGCAACGATCTCGAAAATCAGACTTTACAACCTGATATTCTTATCTATAATAAGCCCGAAGCCAGCCTGAAAGGAGAAGACGCCCAACTGAAAGCGGCAGTAGACTATTTGCTGAAGGATTTGTCAAAAAAGAAATAAATACTACATTATTAATGCCGCTTATTCAGCGGCATTAATAATAAGTTATATATCAACACTTTAGAGGAAACACTTTTGGTTTTAAACAAACAGTCCGTTCCTTTAAAAGGAAAGCATCGTTGGTTTAAAAGGAACGTACTCTTCCTTTAAAACAACGATGCTTTCTGTTATATGCTTATCCTAAAGAACTAAGAATATAATTATTTTTCAATCAATAACGGTTGTATGAAATCACCTTTTCTTTCGGCTTCCTCATCTTTTTGCGTTTTTCCTTTGCCGGATAGCCAATGACAATATCCAACAATAAACGTTTCGAGGCAGGAATACCGGCAAGCTGTTTCATTTCTTTTTCATCAAACCAACCCAGAATACAAGAGCCCAGTCCTTCGGCTTCAGCCGCCAAAGCAATATGAGCAGCAACTATTCCAATGTCGATCAATGGAAAATGCTTGCCTTTCAGCTTTCCACCAAGCAGAGAGGTAATATTAGCAGATTCCTCTACCACCAGAATATGCACGGGAGCATCTTTAGCAAACTTATTCATCCCCAAACCAGCAGCAGCTTTCCCCGCTTTTTGGGCCAGTTCCTTATCCGTGATGACTACAAACTTCCAAGGCTGCGCATTACAGGCCGAAGGCGCCAAACGAGCAGCTTCAAGTATCCGTTCCAACTTTTCCGGCTCCACCGGACGCTGCTTATCATACGAACGGTCGCTTTGACGAGCCTGTACCAATTGAAGAAAATCCATAAGATTGCGATTTTATGATTTACAATTTACGATTGAAATTCGCTTTCGCGACAGCCAACTATTTATACTGAATCATCCGACTGATATACTTACCGATAATATCGAATTCAATATTTACCACACTGCCAATCTCAAACGTATGGAAGTTTGTATGCTCATACGTATAAGGAATGATAGCTACCTGGAAAGTATCATCGGTCGGATTACATACTGTCAGGCTAACACCGTTCACAGTCACCGAACCTTTATCCACCGTAATATATCCACGTTTCGCCATTTCCTTATCAAACGCATATTGGAAGGTAAAATACCAACTACCTTCCGCATCCTTAACATCAATACAAGTAGCAGTCTGGTCTACATGTCCCTGAACAATATGTCCGTCCAACCGGCCATTCATCATCATGCTACGTTCAACATTCACCTTATCCCCCACTTTCAGCAGACCGAGATTAGAGCGTTCCAATGTTTCTTTCATGGCAGTCACCGTATACGTATCATCTGTCAGAGTCACCACTGTCAGACACACACCATTGTGAGAAATACTCTGGTCGATTTTCAACTCATTCACAAACGAACACTTAAATGTAAAGTGTATATTCTCCTGGTCTTTCACCAGTGCTACCAAAGTAGCATATTCTTCTACGATTCCAGAAAACATAATTTCATTTACTATTTTACGATTTACTACTTACTATTTTAAGATTGAGAATACTCTCTTAATGCAAGGGTCAAAGATACGAATTAGAAAGGAGCTTAAAAAATAAGAGCAAAAAAAAATGGGGCTTTTATTACTGTATCTAATTATTAGCCATTTAGCAAAATGGTGATTCATTCTTGTGCTTTGTATGCCTCATAAGAACATTACAAATATAACTCTTAATTCTGAAATAAAACGCATTTCCCTATGATATTTTAATCTATATGTTCTATTTAACAACTTATATTTAAATAAAAAGCCAACTATCATCTCGATAACTGACTTTTAATTTTTAATCACTTATTTGCCTTGTATATCTTTATAATACTCGGCAAAGTTCTCTGCATAATTCTTAGCTTCGGGACTTCCTTTAGTTTATGTACATCTTTATCCATTATTCTGCTTATAGAAGCAATAATTCCATTTTGTCGCTATCTACCACTTTGACATTTTCTTCCAATACAAACACATACCTCAATAATCCAGAATGTATCTTTTACATTAGATTGGACAGATTCTTATCAGTACCTTTGCTATAGATAAATCAATTACCAATCTATTTATTTCTACAAAAATATGCAAGTAACACCCAAAAAGAGCACCGTGATTTCTTATTTACCACAAGAGATTAGAGAAACTAGATTGACAGAGGTCACATATTTACCTATTACAAGGGAGATGTTAGAACAGTTATTCTCAAATTCATCCAAGAAGGATAAGCATAAATTAATTAAGAAGAGAAGGAAATGAACTAAAAAAGCAACACTTGATAGATAGTTCAAATGCCGCCTTCTTGTATAATAGATAATTAGTTGAATCTGTTTTTAAGGGTGCAATTAATTTGTACCCTTTTTATTCGTTCATATATTAATGCATCTATTAAATCTAAGTTTTTTTGATAAAAAGATATTATTTATATAATTAATAATTATTATATTTGTAATTGAATTGGTAAAACAGAAGCGTTGTGCTGCTTTGTTGCAAAATGTGGGAAATTATTAAAAAGGGCAAAGATAGCATTACAGTTTCACGCTTCGATGTATAGTATTGATGTTCTTGTAGAAACTGGAGAACGGTAAAATTTGATAATATGAAAAAACTACTATCAATTACAATGTTGCTCATATCTTCATTATTTATTTATGCGCAACAAGACGTTACTAAATTTTTAGGTATTCCAGTTGACGGAAGTAAATCTGAAATGATTCAGAAATTAAAAGCTAAAGGTTATACGAGTAGTCCGCTTGATAAAGATGTTTTAGTTGGTGAATTTAATGGTGCAGATGTCAATATACACGTTGTAACAAATAATAATAAGGTGTATCGAATAATGATTTGTGATGTTAATAATATTGATGAAAGGGCTATCCAGATAAGGTTTAATAGACTCTGCGAGCAGTTTGTTAATAATTCTAAGTATTCTTCTTTACCTTTGGAAGAATATATGATACCAGATGATGAAGATATTTCTTATGAAATAACCGTCCATAAGAAACGCTATGAAGCAGTGTTTTATCAAAAAACTGATGAAACTTTTATGGCAAAACAAATTGAGGCTGCCTTCCCGCAATATACAAAAGAACAACTTGCGAATCCAAGTGAAGAGCTGCGAGCAGAGATAGTTAATTTTGTGACACAATATATATCAAAAAAAGCTGTTTGGTTTATGATTAATGAACGTTTGGGCAAATATTGTATTACGATGTATTATGATAATGAATACAATAATGCAAATGGTGAAGATTTATAATTAGATTATGAAAAAGGTATTAATATTTATTGCAGGCGTTGTTACAGGTGCTATTTTAATGCTTGTTATTGCTGCACTTATTGGAAATTCGTCAAATGGAGAATCTTCAAATAATGGAATGACATTCTTTGAGAAAGAAGGGGATTGCATTAGTGAAAATAATTTTGAGGTCTTTCAGGTTCTTGATTCAGGTGACGCTTTAGCTAATGAAATTGACGAACTCTCAATATCAACAGGACTAATGGTTTTATTTTTGTGTGATGAAGGGAAATCGTATTATGACGACCAAGTTATCAAAGTTCCTGAAGGAAAATGTGCAAAGCAGATTGGGACATTCAAATACTCAACAAAGGCAGGTTTTGATAAGACTGTTCCTATTGTAAGCATACTCAATAAATAGGATAAAAAGCGTGTATGAGGGGCATTAATTTGCACCCTTCTGTAAAAATAAAGGCAGCAAGTGAATGTTACTTCAAATGCTGCCTTTCTTCTTATTCATTATCACGTTTGGTGTTAAAACCTTTTACAATGATTCGTTCTCTTGAACTCTGCATTGTAGGATTCTCTTTTAAAGAATTTAGTTTATCCACTAAATATTGATGTGTCCAAAAGAAATTGTCCAAATTACTTCGTAGATATTCTTGAATTGAAGGTATTTCATGTACAAATGGTAGATAATGCTTACAATATACAGTTATAGTATTCTCTTCATTATTAATAAAATATGCTAAAGTAACACGTCCGTCCATATTAGTTTGATTTATAGCATCTTTCAGGATATTTATATCAGGGTCATTTAAAGAAAGACTTCCAAAGTTAGACCAGATTACGATAAAAGCGGTTTGATTGTCTGCGTTAATAAAAAAGTCCTTATTTTGATATTTAAAACAGATGTCATTATCATCATCAACTTCTGGTTGACAACCAATCTCCTTCAGCGTACTGATAACTAGATTTCGTGTCTTGTTATCTTCTGCATTAATCGCCTTATCTATAGTTTCATTTGTTTTTGCATATTCTGACCGTTCTTTGTCTTCCTCAACAGCGAACCCTATTCTACCAAAGAGATATGCGATAACTATTAGTATTAAGCCTAAAACTATCCAACCTTCCATATTGTATTTGTTTAGAAATTATGCGATAAACAGTTTCTTCAAATTTAATTAGTTCTTGTGCCTTTGTAAGTTCCTTGTTTTATGATGTTTTATCTTTCTATTCCATAATTTCCCCTTAACAAATCGCAATATACTATCAAAGTGTGCAATTACTAAATAGAGAGAAACGAAAAAAACTAGATAAAGAATTATAAATATATAAGTCTTAAAAGTTACTGCTCCAATAAGAGGAAGAAGTATAAGGGCTATAGCAATTCGCATAATATATCGATACAAAGCTTTCTTAACTTCATATTTAATAGTACCTTGTTCCGTACTTGAAGTATCAAATATATAATTAGGACAAGGACTGTCATCGGTTGGTCGATAATGTTCACAATGAACTCCATCTCCAATACATGTACTACATTGAGACATTTTTGTCATTTCAATTCTGTTTTAAGTTTACTATTATTTTCTTAAACACATCACCTGCCATTAGTCCACCACTTGCAGGTAATCCAGTCTTATTAATGGAAACTATGATACTATACTTGGGATTATCAGTAGGGAAGTACCCGCAGAACTCTACCGCATACATATCCTTAGTACTATCCTCATTAGTAGATAATGAACTAGTTCCCTGCGTACCTGCAACTAGTACCTTATCAGACTTGGCAGGTTGCCTAA
>NZ_QTMZ01000074.1:0-18390 GCF_003602935.1 Bacteroides sp. AM54-2NS | reverse complement strand
GCCCCGAAGGTTCTGTTGGTCCTGTTGGTCCCGAAGGTCCTGTCGGTCCTGTTGGCCCCGAAGGTCCTGTCGGTCCTGTTGGCCCCGAAGGTCCTATCGGTCCTGTTGGTCCCGAAGGTCCTGCTGGTCCTGCCGGAAAATCTCCTTTTATTGGTGATGGAACAGGTGAATTTGAAAAAGATTATTGGTATTTCTATGATGACGCTACAGATAAATGGGTGAAAGGTGATTATTCGTCAGCCACTGTTTATGCTGTACAGAATGAGGGATTACCTAGCTTTACTCTACATGTAAAAGATAAAACTACTGGAACAGAATTAACAACTATTCTGCCTACTGCAGCTTTGATTAGTAGCCTTGAAGGAGTGACTATTGAGAATGGTAAAATCACTGCAGGCGGAACAAAGGAACTTAAATTAAGTTATGCTCAATGCAAAGCTGATTTCACTTTTGGTATGGAGGATGAGAAAAAAGAATTTAAGAAAAATGACCTGTTAATAACTAATTCCGGCGTGTTGAATGCGTTGATTAATCCAGTAGGTCCTGACTTTACTGATAGCAAATATCAAATCTATTTGATGAATTCTCAAAATGAAGCTAATTTTGTTATCTCTAAGATTGAACAAAATAAAACTGCAAAACCATTGACACGTGCTACCGAAGCCAAAGTGAATCGTGGTGTTTACGACCTTACTGTTACACTAAAAGATGGCTTGAATTTGGAAACTGCCCTTCCTGCAGATGAAGCATACGCATTCTGTACAAAAGACGCATGGAACAATGAAATAATCTCTGCTTATGATGTTAAAATCAAACCGGAAGCAGTTACAAGTGCTACTAAACTGGTAGATGCAGCAGTGTCCGCAAAAGTTGGTGAGGTACAGGTTTTGGATGACTTGGCAGCTGCAGCTACCACCACTCCTATGGATTTGAGTACAGTCTATGCATATTATTATAAGTTGGCAGCCGATGCTCCTGAAGGTGTAACATTGGGGACGAACGAAGCCGGCAAACAAACCATCACTTCTACCAAAGGGCAAGAAGCAAAGGTTGAAGTCTGCTATATAACTACAAATGGTATTCCTTTTGATGGAGAAACTCATGAGGGCATTGATTATTCTAGCGTCGGTGGCTCCTCTGCTCCGGCTAAACTGACTGTCACCTTCAAGCAAATAGAAACAAAATCTTTGGCAGCACAGACGGTAGTTTGGAATAAATCAGAAAAATCCGACATTGCTGTGTCAGCAGCTAATATTAAGGCAATCAAAGACGCTATTACTACTGCTAAACTTGCTAGCTCAACTGCCACGGCTAACGATGGAGATAAAGTGAAGTTTAGTGGTATTGCTTCTGGTGATACTAAATATGATAACCTGAAACTGACAGTAACCGCTGCATACAAGGGTACTATGGAAGCCGTATTGACAGTTGACGTTGACGCAACGAAGCAAATTGTATTCAAATTACCGGTAACTGTTGATTATAAGACGCCTGTATTTACAAAAACTTCAGGTATGTGGACTGAAGATGGCAAGGTGTCTCTTCTGATTAATGAAACTAAGAATGCTGATAAGATTCAGAGCATCAGTCTCGAAAGAGAAATGGGCTCAATCTTTACTACATGGAACGCTATTACTGGCGGAGTTACTTCAGGTATATACAACAGCATTACGTATGATGTTGACAAGAATGGTGACGATCATGTAGGAAGTGTAGCTAACGATAAGTTCACAGTAGACATGGCTCACGCTAAAGACAATATGGCATTCTCTGTAGATGTAAATTGTCAGCCTAACGATGCTACTGAACCTGCTTCAATTGCTAACCAAAAGATTCAATTCATCTCATTATCAGAATTGCTTAAATCGGAATTTGGTGCAACGGACGCTAAAAAAGGTATCACAACAGCGTATACAGCTGAAACCATAGATTCAGAGATTGATGTATTAGGTGACATTGTATGGAAAGACAGAAAAGGCAAGGCAATGTGGCCGACTGCAGATAATAACACTTATGACACTGGTACTTTGACTACCGCTGACGCTGTTCTTGCTCTTTATGGATATTCTATTAAGGTAGAACTAAGTGACAAAACTAACTTCAAGTTTGATTCTACTGGACAGAAATTGATATTAACAGATGCTGGTAAGGCCTTGAAGGGTCTTGTGAAAGATTTGGTAGTGACAGTTACTATTACTCCTTCAATCAGCTGGAGCGCAACATCTCCTGCACCTGTGGTGAAGACAGTAACATTCCCTACTGCTCTCTTTGCGGATTAATTTGAAATCCTTTAATGTTCTATTAGATAGCTCCTCTATATTTGCCTCTGGCAGAGGTGGGAGCTATCTCTAGAATGATATAACATAATAGGAGAGCCCGTGCTTGTTGAAGTGCGTTCTCTCCATAAATATGAAACCCTTCTTCACCGAAGTGTGAAGATTATATGTTGAGAAGTGACAAAGCGAAGAGACACAGCTTGTGAAAGTCCATCCTTCCATCTTTGTTCTTCTATTAGAAAAGGGATGCCTCCCCACATTTCCTACTGGCATCCCTTTTATCTTTACTCTTGGGACGTCTTTTTTTGTTGTACTAGAATCAATTGCTAGTCGCCCATTTCCCTATAGGTAAAGGAGACGTCCTCAAGATACAGAAAGCCCGAGCTTGCGAAAGTCCGGGCTTTTCGTAATTTTGTGCAGTCATTATCCCCTTATTTTATCGTCCCTAAGTTTCCGGGGAAATGTGCAGAATGAATGATTGAAAAGAATCTTTTAACCTGCCATGACAAAGATTTCTATTAAAAATATATATCTTTGCAAGAAAGGCATTGATTAATAAAAGAAGAGAATATGAGCCATAAAATTTATCCGATCGGTATTCAGAATTTCGAAAAAATTCGTAATGACGGTTATTTCTATATTGATAAGACAGCACTGATGTATCAAATGGTAAAGACCGGAAGTTATTACTTCTTGAGTCGTCCGCGCCGTTTCGGAAAGAGTCTGCTCGTCTCCACCTTAGAGGCCTATTTTCAAGGAAAGAAAGAACTGTTTGAAGGGCTGGCTGTGGAAAAACTGGAAAAGGACTGGATCAAATATCCTATACTGCATCTGGACCTTAATATCGAGAAATATGATACATCCGAAAGTCTGGATAATATACTTGATAAATCGCTGACAGCATGGGAAAAACTATATGGTGCCGAGCCGTCCGAACGTTCGTTTTCCTTGCGTTTTGCCGGTATCATAGAGCGCGCTTGTAAGTTGGCGGGGCAACGTGTGGTTATTCTTGTCGATGAATATGACAAACCCATGTTGCAAGCATCGGTAATGAAGAATTGCAAAAGCAATTTCGGAATACATTAAAGCCTTTTTATGGAGCGCTTAAAACAATGGACGGTTGCATCAAGTTTGCATTCCTTACCGGTGTGACAAAGTTTGGCAAAGTCAGTGTGTTTAGTGACTTGAACAACTTGGATGATATATCCATGTGGAATGAGTATGTCGAAATCTGTGGCATTAGCGAGCGTGAAATCCACAACAATTTGGAAACAGAGCTTCATGAATTTGCTGCTGCGCGCGGAATAACGTATGATAAACTTTGTGAAGAGTTGAGAGAGTGCTATGACGGTTACCATTTTACGCACAATTCTATTGGTATGTACAATCCGTTCAGTTTGCTTAATGCTTTCAAACGTAAGGATTTCGGCAGCTATTGGTTTGAAACGGGCACACCGACCTATCTGGTGAAATTGCTGCAAAAACATCATTATGACTTGGAGCGGATGACGCATGAAGAAACCGACGCCCAAGTATTGAATAGCATAGACTCTGAATCTACTAATCCCATTCCGGTGATTTATCAGAGTGGCTACCTCACCATTAAAGGGTATGATGAAGAATTTGGAATGTATCGGTTAGGTTTCCCGAATCGTGAAGTAGAAGAAGGATTTGTCCGTTTCCTGCTTCCTTATTATGCGAATGTAAATAAGGTAGAATCTCCGTTTGAAATTCAGAAATTTGTTCGTGAAGTACGTTCCGGCGATTACAGTTCTTTCTTCCGTCGCTTGCAAAGCTTCTTTGCAGATACCACCTACGAAGTGATTCGCGATCAGGAATTGCATTACGAGAACGTGCTTTTCATCGTTTTTAAACTGGTCGGCTTCTATGCCAAAGTGGAATATCATACAAGCGAAGGACGCATCGACCTTGTCTTGCAGACAGACAAATTCATCTATATCATGGAATTTAAACTGAACGGTACGGCAGAAGAAGCATTGCAGCAGATAAATGACAAGCATTACGCTCTTCCTTTCGAGATGGATGAACGGAAACTCTTTAAAATAGGAGTAAATTTCAGTGCGGAAACCCGTAATATTGAAAAATGGATAGTTGAAGAAAAATAGATAAAACAAAAAGGCGGCTCGTTTTGACCGGGCCGCCTTTTCTGTTTATTTGATTTCGATTTCTTCCTTCATATCGATTTCCTCTCCATGTGTATCATAGAACACATATTGCAGAAATGCGAGTTTTTGACTTGGAATAATCTTGATACCGAATCCGTATTTCATTTGCCACTTCCGTTTCAGGGAAACGAGTCCCTGATTGATATAAGCGGCAACATACGGATGGACGTGTAACGAGAATTTCTTAACCTCAGTTTATTGACCAGGTAATCAATTTTACTCTCCAAAGTGTCCGTAAAAAGAATGGACGACTTGATAGTGCCTTTGCCGAAGCAAGTGGGGCAGGTTTCGGTCGTGTTGACGTCCATTGCCGGACGCACACGTTGGCGTGTAATCTGCATTAGCCCGAATTTGCTAAGCGGCAGAATATTATGCCGTGCCCTGTCTTTCTGCATATTGGCACACATTCGTTCATAAAGCTTCTGACGGTTTTCGGCTTCATTCATATCGATGAAGTCCACGACAATGATACCACCCATATCTCTTAATCGCAATTGGCGGGCCAGCTCGTCGGCGGCTCCCAGGTTTACTTCGAGTGCGTTACCTTCCTGCCCGTTGGCATTCTTGGTGCGGTTACCGCTGTTCACGTCTACTACGTGAAGCGCCTCAGTGTGCTCAATAATCAGATAGGCACCACTCTTGTAAGAGATTGTTTTACCAAACGATGATTTAATCTGCTTGGTGATACCGAAATTGTCGTAAATGGGAAGTTGACCTTTGTACAGTTTCACGATATTAGCCCGGTCGGGCGCAATCAGTGATACATAGTCTTTAATTTCATTGTACACAGCCTCGTCGTTGACGTGAATATTCTCAAAAGAAGGGTTGAAGAGGTCGCGCAACAAACCTACGGCGCGGCTGGTTTCTTCATAAATCAACGTCGGATACTTGGTGGCTTTTTGTACTTTTACCATCGCATCTTCCCAATGCTTAACCAGGACTTTAAGCTCTCCGTCGAGTTCGGCTACGCGTTTGCCTTCGGCTACCGTGCGGACGATGACACCGAAGTTTTTCGGCTTGATGCTCATCAGCAATTGTTTCAGGCGGGCGCGTTCTTCGCTCGATTTAATTTTTTGTGAAACAGAAACCTTGTCATTAAAAGGGATCAGTACGAGATAGCGTCCGGCAAACGAAATTTCGGACGTCAGTCGCGGTCCCTTAGTGGAGATCGGTTCCTTAACGATTTGCACCACTACTTCTTGTCCTACCTTGAGGGTGTTGGATACTGTTCCATCCTTGTCAAGATCGGGAAGCAGGGTTGCTTTGCTGATGGAGGTCAGCTTCTTTTTGTCGCTTAAAGTCTGCTTTACAAACTTTTCGAGTGAGTTAAATTGAGGACCCAAGTCCAGATAATGAAGGAAAGCGTCTTTCTCGTAACCAACGTCTACAAAGCATGCATTCAGTCCGGGCATCAATTTCTTGATACGTCCCAAATACATATTGCCCACAGAGAAAGAAATATTTCTTCCTTCGCTTTGAAGTTCCACCAGGCTCTTATCTTCGAGAAGGGCGATGGAGACCTCTTTGGGCTGTACGTCAACTACTAGTTCACTTGTCACTGTTTTGTTTCCTTATTATTGATTGAATCTCATTTATATGAACAACTTTTTTGACAAATTGTTCATTTTGGGTTAGCTACTTAAACAAAGAACAAACTTGAAAGACATTAGCTTCGCAAGTTTGTTCTTTATTTCTGTGTGATCCAGACTTAAAAATTATTTTTTGCTTTTATGTCTGTTCTTTCTTAGTCTTTTTTTACGCTTGTGCGTAGACATTTTATGTCTTTTTTTCTTTTTTCCGCTTGGCATAGCTTCACATTTTATGGGTTAATACTCTTGTTTATTATTTCTTTACTGAAATTGTAAATGTCTTAGCCGGTTTGAAAGCCGGAATGTTGTGCTCCGGAATAATGATCGTAGTATTTTTAGAAATGTTACGAGCAGTCTTTTGTGCTCTTTTCTTTACTACGAAACTACCAAACCCACGCAAGTATACGTTCTCATCGTTAGACAATGAATCCTTTACTGCATCCATAAATGCCTCAACTGTTGTAAGAACTGTCTGCTTATCAATTCCAGTTTTCTTTGTAATCTCGTTTACAATATCTGCTTTAGTCATTTTTCCTTAAAAAAAATATTATTACTATGTTATTGCTAATTTTTTGGACTGCAAATATATAGCTTTTTAAGCTCCTAAAAAAATATATTCTGCACATTTTTCTAAAAAAATAGTGGCATAGGGTTTTCTTAGAACCAAAAGAGTTACTTTTGTGTGCCTTTTGGATAGGATAGGCAAGATAAATGTTAGATAATACACTAGGAACGAGGATATGAACGAGTTTACTAAAACGATTGTAGAGTGGTATAAAGAGAATAAACGTGAACTGCCCTGGAGGGAGTCTGCCGATCCGTATCTGATCTGGATTTCGGAGATCATTCTTCAACAGACGCGGGTGGCGCAGGGGTATGATTATTTTCTTCGTTTTATCAAACGTTTTCCCGATGTGCGGACTTTAGCCGCTGCGGAGGAGGATGAAGTGATGAAATACTGGCAAGGACTGGGATATTACTCACGTGCCCGCAATCTTCATGCCGCCGCCAAAAGCATGAATGGGGTTTTCCCGGAAACGTATCCGGAAGTGCTGGCTCTGAAAGGAGTGGGGGAGTATACAGCGGCAGCGATCTGTTCGTTTGCTTACGGTATGCCTTATGCGGTAGTGGACGGTAATGTGTACCGGGTGCTTTCCCGTTATTTCGGCATCGATACTCCGATTGATTCGACAGAAGGAAAAAAGCTCTTTGCAGCATTGGCGGATGAGATGCTGGATAAGAAGCATCCGGCTGTTTACAATCAGGGAATAATGGATTTCGGGGCGATTCAGTGCACTCCGCAGTCGCCTGATTGTTTGTTCTGTCCGTTGGTGGGCAGTTGCTCGGCACTTTCGAAAGGCTTGGTGGCAAAACTTCCGGTGAAGCAACACAAAACAAAGACAACGAACCGTTACTTTAATTATATTTATGTACGTGCGGGCGCGTATACCTTTATAAATAAACGGACGGGCAATGATATTTGGAAAAATCTGTTCGAACTGCCCTTGATAGAAACTCCGACGGCTCTTTCGGAAGAAGATTTTTTGACTTTACCGGAATTTCGTGCACTCTTTGCGCCGGGGGAAGTACCGGTGGTACGTTCGGTTTGCAGGGAGGTGAAGCATGTATTGTCTCACCGGGTTATCTATGCTAATCTATATGAAGTGACCTTGTCTGAAAATTTGACTTCTTTCAGTGATTTCCTGAAAATAAGGGTGGACGAACTGGAGCAATACGCTGTTTCTAAATTAGTACAAGACTTGCTACAAGCATTAGAATAAGCATTAGAATAAGTATTAAGTAATAAGTATTGAGTATTACCCATGCAGTTTATGGCGCAGCTAATTACTTAATACTTAAAACTTAATACTTGATTTATACTTAAAATCTTGCATCCTATTGTTATTCTGTTTAATTTTGGCAGCAGATTTAATTTTAAGAATCATAAACTTGATACAGATATGTCAGTAAATAGAGTGATATTGATAGGAAACGTAGGACAAGATCCTCGGGTAAAATACTTCGATACAGGTTCGGCAGTAGCAACTTTCCCGTTGGCTACAACGGATCGTGGATATACGTTGGCTAATGGAACCCAGATTCCCGAAAGAACAGAGTGGCATAATATCGTTGCATCCAACCGTTTGGCGGAGATTGTGGATAAGTATGTGCACAAAGGTGACAAACTGTATCTGGAAGGAAAGATAAGAACACGTTCTTATAGCGACCAGTCGGGTGCTATGCGTTATATCACCGAAATTTATGTGGATAATATGGAAATGCTGTCTCCGAAAGGAGCTAATCCGGGTGCAGGAGCTTCTGCTTCCGGACAACCGACTACGGGGCAACAGCAACAATCGGTTGCCGGCCAGCCGCAACAAGCGCAGCAGTCGCAGGCACAACCCGCACAAGATAATCCGGCAGATGATTTGCCGTTCTAGATAATGTGATAGTGTGCCAATAGGTTTTCGCGAGCTTCTTGGCACATTATCTTTTGTTTAATTAAAATATAGACTCTTTGGACTCAGATGGTTATTTAAGCCAATTGGCTGACATTTTCAACGGTATTACCGTAAACACTCCTTCTATCTCTGCTATTATTGCCATAGTATTGGCAGGTGTACTCCTGCTTGCTTCCGGCTTTGCTTCGGCTTCCGAAATAGCTTTTTTCTCACTTACTCCTTCCGATCGGAATGATATTGATGAACAGAATCATCCTTCCGATGAAAAAATAAGTGCCCTGTTGGGGGATTCAGAACGCCTCCTGGCAACGATATTGATTACGAACAACTTTGTGAATGTAACCATTATCATGCTCTGCAACTTCTTCTTTATGAATGTATTTGTTTTTCATTCTCCATTGGCAGAGTTCTTGATACTGACCGTCATCCTGACTTTTCTATTGTTGTTGTTCGGCGAAATCATGCCCAAAATCTATTCGGCACAGAAGACTTTGGCTTTTTGCCGTTTTTCGGCACCGGGGATTTACTTTCTGGAAAAGCTGTTCCGTCCGGTGGCTACTGTGCTTGTACGTTCAACTACTTTTCTGAATAAACATTTTGTAAAGAAGAGCCATAATATTTCTGTCGACGAACTGTCGCACGCATTGGAGCTGACAGATAAAGCGGAACTCTCTGAAGAGAATAATATCTTGGAGGGTATTATCCGTTTCGGCGGTGAAACTGTGAAGGAGGTGATGACATCACGTCTGGATATGGTCGATCTGGATATCCGTACCTCTTTCAAGGAGGTGATGCAATGTATCATTGAAAATGCTTATTCGCGTATTCCTATCTATTCCGGTTCGCGGGATAATATCAAGGGGGTATTGTATATTAAAGACTTGCTGCCTCATGTCAACAAGGGGGATAATTTCCGTTGGCAGTCATTGATCCGTCCGGCTTATTTTGTGCCGGAAACAAAGATGATTGATGATCTGTTGCGTGACTTCCAGGCGAATAAGATTCATATTGCCATTGTTGTGGATGAGTTTGGAGGAACTTCCGGACTGGTGACGATGGAAGACATTATTGAAGAGATTGTGGGTGAGATTCATGATGAATATGATGATGAAGAACGTACATACGTGGTCTTGAATGACCATACCTGGATATTTGAAGCGAAGACGCAGTTGACGGATTTCTATAAGATTGCGAAAGTAGACGAAGACGAGTTTGAAAAGGTGGTGGGAGATGCGGATACATTGGCGGGTATGCTGCTCGAAATTAAAGGTGAATTCCCGGCATTGCATGAGAAAGTGACTTATCACCATTATGAGTTTGAAGTGCTCGAAATGGATAGTCGTCGTATCCTGAAAGTGAAGTTTACAATTCTGCCGAAGGATATGGAAGGCTCGGAAGAGAAGGAATAATCTTGGAATCATAATTTTGAAAGCATAATCAAGCAAACGTAAGATGGCGTTATTTCTGCAACATAAGACGGATGATATACAGTGGGCTGTCTGGAAGATGGAAGAGTCTTTGGAGGTTCTGTTGGCTCTTTTGCCGGATGCGCGCAGAGTTTTCTGTGAACAGGAATTGAATCGTTTTGTCTCCGAACGCCGTAAGATGGAATGGTTGTCCGTTCGTGTTTTGTTGTATGCTATGTTGCAGGAGGATAAGGAAATCGGTTATTCTCCCGAAGGAAAACCGTATCTGACGGATCATTCTTTTTTCATCAGTATTTCTCATACGAAAGGTTATGTAGCTGTGATGCTTGCTTCTTTCACTCCGGCAGGCATTGATATTGAGCAATATGCTCAACGCGTTCACAAGGTATCCGATAGGTATATCCGTTCTGACGAACAAACGGAACCTTATCAGGGAGATATGACTTGGGGACTGTTATTGCATTGGTCGGCAAAAGAAGCTGTTTTTAAGCGGATGGAAAACGCTGACGCTGACCTTCGTAAACTCCGTTTGACGCATTTTATTCCTCAAGAGCAAGGAACGTTTCAGGTTCAGGAGTTGGCGACGGAGCAGCAGGAACTTTACTCTGTCGGTTATCGTATCTGCCCGGACTTTGTACTGACATGGACATTGAGTTGAATGGGGGAGGAAATGAAGTGCCTCTACCTGTTTCTCTTTTCTTTGTAATGTGTGATGTCTTGACATAATAAATAAACCCCGAAAGTTTTTGTATGACTTTCGGGGTTCACTTTATATTCGGACGCCCTCATGATTTTATGAACTCACGGCTTTTCAGACAGGTTCTTTTATGGTTGGTTTACTTCTCTTTTTTGTTAAGTCGGTAGCTCAATGCTCCTGACGGACATTTACTGATTTGTGCAATTAATTCTTCCGTTGTCGCATTTTCTATTTGCACCCAGGGTCTTTCTTTAGGATGATAGACATTGGGTAGCATCTTTACACATATTCCGGCATGCTGGCATAATTCCGGTTTCCATATAATGGTCAGTTCACCATTGGTGTATTCTATTTTCTTTTCCATATCTGTATTTATTTAATATGAATACCACGCATTACAATGCGCTTCCATTCCGGATGTTTGTGAATATATCCGGCTACAAACGGGCAAAGCGGTACTAGGCGTAAACCTTGTCGTTCAATGTCTGTCAGTGCTTTTTCTGCAAGTTGTGATCCTACTCCCTTGCCGCCTAATGAGGCGGGTACTTCTGTATGTACAAGGTATATTTCTCCATTATTTGATTTGATATAGTCTATTTCGGCTATTTTGCCATCGATCTGAAATTCATATCGATGTTTTTCTTCGTTGTCTATTAATTTATAATCTTCTGCCATAATTTTACGTATTAAGTTCGATTATAATATAAACACTTGGGAAACACTTTTGTTTTATGCAAACAATTATTCTTGTTAATGGAGAAAGTATTGCCCGTTCATACTGGCACTGGTCTTTTCAATCCCTTTCTATTACTTCTTCAACTGATATTTGTTATTTTTTCTAAGTTTATAATCTTTCCAATTGAACTGTGAAATGTCTCATTAAAGGCGCTTCCCCGGCGATACGCACTCCGTGAGTGATGCTTTCTCTACGTTCATATACATTTTTGAGAGCAGCGGCTATTACATTCATATGATTGTCTGTATATACTCTGCGGGGAATGGCGAGGCGGAGTAAATCAAGACCGTTAAAACGATTTTCATGAGTTATCGGATCACGGTCGGCGAGGATATAACCGATCTCGCATCCACGGATACCGGCTTCCAAATAAAGTTCTATGGTCAGCGTCTGTGCCGGGAATTCTTCTTTGGGAACGTGCGTCAGTACTTTAGGTGCATCAATGAAGATGGCGTGGCCTCCGGCCGGTCGTTGGTAAGGAATTCCGTATTCATCCAGTTTCTTTGCCAGGTATTCCACTTGCTTGATACGTGTTTCGAGATTGTCGAATTCGGTGTTTTCATCCAAGCCGATGGCAAGAGCGTTCATATCCCGTCCGTTCATTCCTCCATAGGTGAGATAGCCTTCGTATTGTACGCAGAAACCTTTTGCACCTTCATACCAGTCTGCACGTCGTGTGGCGATAAATCCACCCATATTGACGATTCCGTCTTTCTTGGCACTCATTGTCATGCCATCGGCTAGAGAGAACATTTCCCGTGTGATTTCTTTGATGGTTTTGTCTTGATAACCTTCTTCGCGCATCTTGATGAAATAGGCGTTTTCGGCAAAGCGTGCAGAGTCGAAAAGTACGGGTTTGCCGTATTTGTCAGCAATGGCACGTACTTCATGCAGGTTTTGCATGGATACGGGTTGTCCTCCGGCTGTATTGTTGGTGATGGTTACGATGATAAAAGGAATTCGTTCTGCATATTCTGTCAGGGCTTTCTGCAATTTATCAGGGTCTACATTTCCTTTGAACGGGATTTCCAGTTGGGTATGTTTTGCTGCATCGATAGTGCAGTCTAATGCGGTGGCATGGCGTCCTTCGATGTGTCCTTTGGTGGTGTCAAAATGTGAGTTGCCGGGTACAATGTCTCCTTCATGCACGAGATAAGAGAAAAGCACATTTTCTGCGGCACGTCCTTGATGGGTAGGTATGATATATTCAAATCCTGTCAGTTTCGTAATCATCTCTTTCAACTTAAAGAAAGAGGTTGCTCCGGCGTAACTTTCATCGCCTAGCATCATTCCTGCCCATTGACGGTCGCTCATCGCTCCGGTTCCGGAATCGGTGATGAGATCGATATAAACTTGTTCTGATTTGAGTTGAAAGACATTATAATGTGCTTCTTTAATCCATTGCTCGCGTTCTTCACGTGTGCTTTTCCGGATGGGTTCTACCATCTTTATTTTCCATGATTCAGCAAAAGGTAATTTCATTGTCGTAGATTTAATAGTTTTGAACAACGAATGTAGCTAAAATTTGTGTGATTAACAAATATATAGTGTCTTTTTGTTAGTGAGGGTTATTGGATTTACTTCTCTATGGGCTGGTAATATATCAAAATGTAGTGAGTAGATAGAAAGAGAGCCGGATTTCTTAAAAGAATATCCGGCCCTTTAAAATTATGCGGTCGATTGATGTTTAATCTCAATCAATCAAACAAGTTAGTTATTTAGTCTTCAATAGTGATACCGTCAAGACAGAAATAGGTTGGGGTCATTGCACCCCATTGGTCTTCTTTGGTAGTCTTGATATTGAATTTCAATCCCTCTGTTTCGCCTAATGAAGTTAGGTCTACCCATTTCCATGTAGTTACAAATTGGGTTCCTTCACCTAAAGTGCACTCTACACTTTGAGTTTTATCCATATTATAGATGATGATTTTGAAAGAATCTGTATTTCCAAATTTATCTTTTCCTTCGAATATAGAACTACCTTCCTTCATACTATTGTAAGCATAGACACAGTTTGTTAAATATAGTCCTTTTACTCTATAGGATTCCAATTTGTTTGAATTGTCGTGGTCTCTGAAACGGATTGCAGCTTCTTTATCAGAATTCTTTCCAATTTTATATCCGGCAGCTCCCACGATAACGTATGTATTATTGATTACTCCTTTTTTAGTGATAGCGCGATAATCATAAGTTGCGAAGTCTGGGCAATCTTTTTCTGTACAATTTGTAAATGCAAAACTATCTGAATAGAAACCGTATGTTGAAGATACACAGTCAAATTCAAAGATACCACTAGCGTCAGTTAATAGATTATATTTGTAGTTAGTTGTCCCCCAGTCGCTACTAACAGACCATGAATCATCCGGATTTTCTTGATCGCCCATATCAAGTGTATGAGTTTCGTAATTGGGCAGGCTAAGCACGTATGTTTTTGTATCGTCATCATCGCTACAGCCACAAAATACAAATACTGATAACAGTAATAATAAAGATAATTTCTTCATGTTCTTTTCTGATTTTAGTTATTAATTAATTATTGATTATTTCTTGAAATGTAAGTTCTCAATGGTGGTAACTTCGGTTGATATTTCACCCATTTGTCCTGCATCCTGATTGACTGCGGTCATAATCTTCACGAAGTCGATTTGATCCAAGTCTACCGGACTGCCATTACTATCCACAGCCCAATCTATCTTGAAATTACTTCCTTCCTTGCTGTTAGGATGGTTGTCTGCATATCCCCACGGATAGCAATATCCTACCCATAATCCGTTCTCTAAAACGGCATTATCTTTTAGACGTGTTCCCTGGAATGTGATTTCATCACTTTCTATCCAAAGTGGATAATATGATTCCTGGTTATGGAAGCTGTTGCGGAAGATATATCCTTCGTTGCCTTGATTGTCTTTCCAAAAAACTTTTAGGTTGGCTGGATTCGGACGGTGATAGGTTATCTCGTATCCGCGTGTTTCAGTGTCTTTCCCGTATTCGCTTCCTTTCAATTCATACCACTCGTCGTCAGGCTTTCCATTGCCATTTACATCTTTAGATACAAATACGATTCCCGGTTCTGCACTTCCGCCCAATGCTCCTGTTCCGGTTTTGGAGTTATAGTAAGCATTGCCTTTTATCTTGAAGTCATATTCTCCTGTTACATTCGGAATGGATTGTGGGAATCCTAAAACAATGTAACCGCCGAATCCTCCCAATGTAAGGAGTGATTTCTGCTGGATTCTGCGGGTTGCTTCTTCTAGTATATCATCATAAGTAAAGCCTTTCTTATATGCTGAAGTGGTAGTGTTGATAAACTGTCCGGGAGCAGGGCGATATTCCCATACTTTATTGGCGAAGGCCAGAGGATTTTCCTTATCATCATCGTTGTCATCAATATCGCTTTGTGAGGCTTTGTCACTGAATGCAATTGTATTCGGGTTAAGTCCGATGTTGTTCAGACGGAACATGAGTTGTCCTTGTTGGTTGAAACAAAGTAAGTCTCCATAGGTGGTGTAATCACGGGCTTCGGTGATATATACATTGTTGCTGTAAGGATTGATGTTGATGCCGTATGGCGTTTTTATCACTGTTCCGTCAGTTATGAAATTCTCACGGATTGTCTCTTCTGTTTTCAGATTGAACATCTTGATAGAAGAGGTCTGCGTGTTATAATTGTAATTGTATAGATAGGCAATCTCTCCATCGATGGCAAAGTTTTGTACTTTCTCGTTAGATTGAGTGACTTTGTTTGTCCGGCAGTCTATCTTGACGAAGTTATAATCGCCGGCTTCTACATCTTCGCCACGGGTGGCTACATAAACGGTTTCGTCCGGCCCTGCTACTATTTTACCGGGATTCGGGCCTACTGTTAGTTTGCTACTTTCTTTAAATGTGGCAATATCGACAACAGATACCGTGTTGTCTACCCCCACCAGTCCTGATGAATAGTCCAACCCGCCGGAATTGGAAATATACAACTTTTCGTTTTGTACACAAATACCGTCGGGGTTGCGTCCCACTGATGTGATAGCTTCTATGGATAGGGAGGTTGTGTCTATACGTGCAACGGTTCCATCGTATGAACATACGTATGCCTTTTCTTTGTGAAAAGCGATGTAGCGTGGTTGACGGGAACTTCCGTTTTCTGCCAACATCTGAATCTGTTTCAATGAGCTTCCCGTACGAAAGTCTATCACTTCTACCGTACTGGAGATATTGACTATCACATATATCTTGCTTCCGTAGATGGCCATGTCATTGGCTGTGTCTCCTAATCCCCGGCGGTTGACTGCTTTGAAATAGTCACGAACCATTTGCTGGTTGCCGAAAGAAAAACGTGCCAGCGAGCTATTGTTCTGATTGAACAGTCCTTCGCATAATACATATAATTCGGCGGTACCCGTTTCTGTCGGATCGCCTATAATGCCTGATGTGAATGGTTTGTCCTCCATATCATCACATGCCACGAATAAGATTATGGATGACAGCCAGCACGAGAATATATATATTAGTTTCCTTTTCACGTCAATATCTTACTTTATAATAGTTAATATCTTATTCTTATTGTCGCCCTTACGGATCGTCCGGGCATTGGGAAATATTTCACAATCTCGTAATTCTTATCCATCAGGTTCAATACTTCCACGCTGAAAGAGGTAGTGATTTTTCTGATCTGAAAGTCACGGTTTGCAGAAATGCTGTGGTCGCTATAACTATCCAATCGGTTTTCGGCAATGTTTTGTCCTAATGCATAGCGTTTTCCGGAAAAAAGGAATGAATAAGACAGATTGATCCACGGTGTTTCGACGCCTGCCTGTCCCGAAGCGGAGACGCGGGGAGTGTAGGCTATTTGATGTTTGTATGTCGATTCATACGTGTTCGGATCGGGCGGGGTGACATCTAAAGCTCGTTGGTATGTGTAGTTACCCGAGAGGTTGATGCGTATTTTATCCCAAGGTTGGAGGGACAGGCTTCCTGTGGCATCAATGCCTTTGATGTCAACTTCACCCAGATTCTTCATGCTCCATACGGCAAGGTTTTTGGTAGGGTAGGCGATAATTTTATCTGTCACTTTGTTATAATAGGCGTCAACGGTTACTGACAGATAGGGTAGGAACGGGCATACATTTTTATTGTATGTCAGTCCGATGTTGTATTGTTTGGCCTTTTCCGGCTTTAGTTGGGTGTTGCCTACTTCTTCGTAATATAAGTCGTTGAAACTTGCCAGACGGAAAATGTCTTTATAGAAGAAGCGGATGCGGAATTCTTCATGCTGGAAAGGTTTGAAAGCGGCACTTACATAAGGGGTTAGCTTACGGTGATTGCCGGCACTACCGCCTTTTTTCACATCTTCATTGATAACGGTTGCCAATGCGGATGCGGAGATTGTTAACCAGTTATTTACGTATTTTCCGGCGAATGCTGTCAGCCATGCGTAACGTGTGGGGTGTACAAAGTTGGCTAGATCGGCGTTCATGGTGTTGATGCTTCCATCTGTGGAAAGTGAGAAAGAGAGGTTGCTCAACAGTCTGTATAGTACAGAAGCGGAAAGGTAATATTCCTGCTGGTAATAGCTGTTTTCTGTTTTCTTTAAAGAGTTCTTGGTATCGGGGTCCAGATAACGTTGATAGCTCCAATTCCACTTGGCAGAGGTTTGGAACACCCATTGCCGGCTGAATTCTTTCTTGTATTGACTTTGTATGAATGTGTTTTTATCCCACAAGTGTTGTGTGGAATGGTCGTTATAGAAGGTTGTAGCTTTGGGTAGTCCCCGGGAGGACTGAAAGTAGTAGGCTTTCAACCGCCATTGTTCTTTATCGGAGAAGTTGCCGTAAAGTCCGGCTTCGGCACGGAATGTCTGTACGTCTGTATTCTTTCGTTTTTCACGTGAGGACAGGTCTTCTGCCGCATTTCCATAATGTAGTGTGTACGGATAATGTCCGTCGGAGGACATCCATTCGCCATTGGCTGACATGCTCCATGTCTTATTGAATTGTTGTTCCAGTAGCAGGGAGGGATTGATTAATCCCCAGGAGCCGGTTTTGAAAGCTCCGGCTATATTGGTATTTTTGCCTTTGGTGAATAGCGGCGTGAGTGTCTGTATATTCAATATGCCTGCTGACGCGAAGAAGCGGGCAGGTTGGAAGATGTTATCGCTTTGTCCGTTGTTTAGAGAAAGGCGGTCTACGTTGTCGAGCGAGAAACGCCCGATATCTATTTGTCCGGTTTGGCAGTCGGTCAGGGTGATTCCGTCATAACCGACAGCAGTATGTTGGGCTCCCAGGCTTCGTATGGATACTGTTTTCAGTCCGCCGATACCTCCGTAATCTTTTACGGTCACTCCGGCAAAGTGTTTCACCGCGTCGGAGACTTGCAGGGCGTGCAGGTTTTTCAGGGCGTCTTTGGAGAAGACTTGCAGGGGAGCGGTTGAGCGTACTTCGCGGGTCTGGTAGATATCTGATACTGTTATTTCGGGAATAGAATATGTATGTGTCGTATCTACCTTTTGCTGTTGTGCAAAAAGTGGTATGGATAAGAATTGGCAGCTGAATGCTACAAAGATCACTTTATTAAATGTTCTTTTCTTCATTTATTCCTTTTTCAGTCTGTTGTTGTTTAAAAGTGTCCGGGCGAAATCCCTTCGACCGGACACGCATAAATAAACTTGGCAGAGTTTATCTGTTTTAACACACTTTCTCTGAATCAGAGTGATGAATGAAATGATAGACGACTTGTCCGGTTCATTAGACTCAACGCTTTTTCCTCGAAAGCAGTGAAACTTATTTGCATGGTAGGTCTTCTGACTTATTCCTGTTACAAACGCCTTCCCGGATTGGTCTCCAGTGGCAATGAGTGAATTGCTTGTAACTTGTATGGAACTTACAGCAGCGGGACTGTTCAGGACTTGCACCTGATTCCCTTTTAATTGCTTCCCCCGCATGGGAGTCGCAAACCCAATAGCGCGCAAAGATAGGAGTTTATTTGGTTTTTTCCAAAGGGATGTTCTTTTTCTTTCGTCTTGAT